>CAJQKX010000560.1 GCA_905479025.1 uncultured Paraglaciecola sp. | reverse complement strand
AATTCATATATACTCATCGGCTGATGGTATTTATTATTTTTAGCCTTTTTAAGCCATGCTTTATCTTTCCATTGATATTGCTGGTGGTCGTAAACTACAGAAGTATGAGAAGGGTATTGCTCAGCATAAAAGCCAACAGGATCAGCTTTGTGAGGTAATTCATTACCAGCAGCATCTTTAATTTGATATTTGTATTTAGCCCCAGCCTCTATGCCCGGCACAACCAATACCCAATAACCAAAGTCGGTTTTTTGCATGGGCAGACACGAACCATCCCAATAATTAAACTCACCAATCAGTGAAACAGCACTCGCATTAGGTGCGAACACAGCAAACCGAGTTGCTTGAATGGGCGCTTCTAATCCCACATCCAAATTAATCAATTGTGCACCTAGTTGTTGATAGACATTTTGCGCACTGTGATCGATAAAATGTACCGCGTGATAAGCTTGCTCTTGAAACTGATAAGGGTCAACAACCTGGTATTGCCCTTGTGTATTGGCTACCTCGAATGCGTAAACCTGCGGTGCTTGTTTAACGTTAAACTCCCCTCGAAATAAATGACTACCATTAACTTTTTTTAAAGAGCCGAGCGGCTTACCCGATGCTAAGTCAATGACGTTGACTTTCTCTGCATTGGGCAGCCAAGTTGTAATAGTGAAAATAGAGTTTGATGGCTGAAAATGAGCGCCCAAATGAGTAAATGGAAAAGTACATTTGGCTTGTTTTAGTGCTTGTTCGAGTTGCATTGTGTCGCCTTAGTATGAGTGGCTCACATTATATATGAGCCACTTTCTATTTTACTTTGAGGAGTGTTGACGTGCCTCAGTTAAATTAGCCGCAAGATTATTTAATGAACTGTCATTAAATATGTCCTGCAAATTTCGCGATAACTTGCGCCGCCAATTGGGATATTCATTAAAGGTACCAGGAATATTAACGGGTTTATCCATTTCTAACCAATCTTCTAATTGTAAACTGAGCAGCGCACTTGAACCAGCAGCCATATGTAACTGCATTCCAAAATTTAACGCTTTACTCATAGCCACATTATGCCCATTACGTCCAACCTCATCATTAACCGAATGATGACCATGTAAGGTATCTAAAATGGACTGCTTATTTTCATGTCTACTGGTATATAAAGTGCTCAGAATTTCGTCGGTAGGATATAACCCCAATTTTTTGCCTAATGCCAAATCATCACAATGCCAATACCCTGTTAAGGTAGGCATATCATGAGTGGTGAGAGTAGACATGGACTGTTCAGGGTAATGAGCAGGTGAGAAAAAACCACCGTCGTCAGCCTGTTCAAAAAAGAACACGCGGTAAGAATACACACCATTTTCTGCTAATTTAGTCCTTATCTCATCTGGAACAGTTCCTAGGTCTTCACCAATTACCAAACTTTGGTGTCTGTGGCTTTCTAATGCCAAAATAGCCAATAGGTCATCCACTGGATAATACACATAGCCCCCTTCTTTGGCATCATCACCCTTTGCCACCCACCATAATCTCAATAACGCCATCACGTGATCAATACGCAGCGCACCAGTGGCCCGCATATTAGCGTCAAATAGTTCAATAATAGGTTGGTATTGTTGTTCGTAAAGTTTTTCTGGATCCATGGGCGGCAATCCCCAATTTTGCCCTAGTGGACCTAATATATCGGATGGTGCACCTATACTTGCTTTCGTGCAATACAATTCTTTATTGCCCCAAATTTCTGCGCTGCCTTCACTTACCCCTACAGCTAAATCACGATATAAACCAATCGACATCTTATTTTGCTCTGCAACCTGGTTAGCTTGTTCAAGCTGCAACGCTGCTTGCCATTGCAGCCACAAAAAAAACTTCACTCGTTTAGCATTTTTTTTGCTAAACGTTTTTACTGCAGGATTATAGAAATCTGATAATTCTTTTGGAAAAACGGGCCAACCAGAAGATGGTTTTTGTTGTGCCACTAAACTTTCTTGAAGCGCATCATATATTGCTAAGGTCTTTAAACTTTCGCCGCCTTCAACGACAAAGGCTTTAAATATTTTATTTAATTTAGTGTTTTTTGATAGATATTGACTATTTTGATGTGCAAAGACTTTTTCTAACGCATTTAACTTTAACTCAGTGACTAACTCGTAATCGACTAAATCAGTAGATCGCGCCTTTTGTAGTTTTTGCTGAAAATCAATATCGTTTACAACAGCTTGAGTACTGGCTTGTTGATAACCGTCCAGTGCTGTCACATCAATATAAATAAAATTTAGCCAGCGACGAGAAGATGGCCCATATGGGCTACAAGCATTGGGATTAGCAGGATAAAGCGCATGAATGGGATTAAGTCCAACAAATTGAGCACCTTGTTTAGCCAGCTTTTCAACCAGAAAAGATAAATCTGAAAAATCCCCAACGCCCCAATTATTATCACTGCGCAAACAATACAACTGCACACTGATTCCCCAGACCTTTTGACCTTGTAATAATGCCTCAGGTTTATAGCAAGAGGATGGCGCTATTATAAGTCGCATGCTTCCCAGCTCATCATCATCTATTACTAAAGATAATGAATGGTATCCCAATGGTAATGTTATCGGAATATCGATGAGATATTCTTGAAATTCCATATCTTCAATATGTGCAACATTTACCAATTGACAGTCGATGGGTACAAACCGATGCTCTATTATTTCGCCTAGTTCAGTATTAATATGAGCGATGTATTCATCTGTCACCAGCTCAATGGGAAGACGCACTACAATTTGTAAATTTTCTGCAACACGAAGAACTTGCACAGGGTTCAATACAGATAACCAGGCATTATGACTATTTTCCTGCACTTGTTTTAACAACGAATTAGGCTCATCAACTTGATATCCCATTGCTGATAATAATTTCGTTTTTGTTGCTGTTGCTATATTTGTGGGGCGACCCCAGGCATCGTTATAGTGAGATTCAATTCCACGATATTCCACCAATTGTTCAAGTAACGAAGACGTCATTAAAATGTAATTCCTTTGCAATTTGACTAGTGCCTATTGAGCTTTCATTTATACCTTAATATTGGAGGTAATATCTAGCAATGATATACCGCCATTTGTATCCAACTATTATCAACGATAATCGCTTCGTTAGTAACGAATAAATACCTTCAAAATAACAATATTGTAATTTAATAACAAATTACCGTGAATATTTTGCCTTATTAAGCTATTTAGTCCATAATTTTGTAATTATATTTCAGAAGGGTGTTACCACCTTTCGTAAAAACCTTGTTTAAACAACTTGTTTGAAAAAGATCAGAGGATTGAAGATGGCAATAAAAGTAGGTATCAATGGCTTCGGCCGAATAGGTCGATTTGAATTCCGTGCCGCATGTGAACGTAACGACATTGAAGTAGTGGGTATTAACGATCTATTAGATGCAGACTACATGGCGTATATGCTTAAGTATGACTCTACCCATGGAAAATTTAATGGCACTGTTGAAGTAAAAGACGGTCAATTGGTCGTTAATGGTAAAACAGTGCGTGTGACCGCTGAGCGTAACCCTGCAGACTTAGCTTGGGATACCATTGGTGCAGAAGTTGTAGTTGAATCAACGGGTCTATTTTTGACTGACGAAACTGCACGTAAACATATCGAAGCGGGAGCCAAAAAAGTCGTTCTCTCTGCCCCTTCTAAAGATGCAACGCCAATGTTTGTGATGGGGGTTAACCATAGCGAATATGCTGGTCAAGATGTGGTATCTAACGCATCTTGTACGACTAACTGCCTAGCGCCTTTGGCTAAAGTATTAAACGATAACTTTGGCATTGTTGACGGTTTAATGACAACTGTACACGCAACAACAGCTACGCAGAAAACTGTTGACAGCCCATCGGCTAAAGATTGGCGTGGTGGACGTGGGGCGTCTCAAAACATCATTCCATCATCTACCGGTGCAGCGAAAGCTGTGGGTAAAGTTATCCCAGAGCTTAATGGCAAACTTACGGGTATGGCTTTTCGTGTGCCTACCGCTGATGTGTCAGTGGTTGATTTAACGGTAAACTTAGCAAAACCAGCTACCTATGCAGAAATTTGTGCTGCGATGAAAGCCGCTTCTGAAGGCGATATGCAAGGTGTAATGGGTTACACCGAAGATGCGGTTGTTTCACAAGATTTTATTGGCGATGTGCGCACTTCAATTTTTGATGCCACAGCAGGAATTGCCTTAACGGATACATTTGTGAAGTTGGTTTCTTGGTATGACAATGAAATTGGTTATTCAAACAAAGTACTAGATTTGGTAGCTCATATCAGCAAATAAATAGCTTGGCGCCTTAATAGGATCTGTTGATCTTTAATTTGGCTATTAAAATATGTTAAAAAGGCGTCTATATAAGTCGCCTTTTTTGATCCCCCCACAGAGAACTCACATGCTACTGACTGATTCAACCACGATTAAAACACGACAAAAAATTCAGATTTTGCATATTAATAACGCCTTTGCCCATGCCGAAATATCTTTATTTGGGGGACACATTTTGAGTTTCAAACCAAAACATGACAACAGAGAGCGCTTATGGGTAAGCCCAAATGCTTTATTCGACAGTAGCAAAGCGATCCGTGGCGGCATACCTATCTGCTGGCCTTGGTTCGGCGAACATACATCTAATACTACAGCAGCGGCTCACGGTTATGTGCGCACACAAGCTTGGGACATCCTCAATACTGAAGAAACGGATACCGGCACAACCATCAGCCTAAAACCACAAACTAGCAAAGGCGATGGGTTTGAAGGCAACGCACAACTCACCCTAGTGGTTCGAGTTGGACGACAGTTAAACATACAATTACGCACCACCAACCTTGGTGACGCACCCTTAACCTTTAATTGTGCGCTACATAGTTATTTTGCAATTTCAAATATCAAGCAATGCGAGTTGTTGGGTTTGTCTGAGCAGTATTCTGATAAAACGCGCGATTATCGATTGTTCGATACGCCTAAGCCATACCGATTCCACGAGGAAACAGACAGAGTACATTTAGAAAAGCCAAGCACCCTCAGCATTGTTGATGAGCAAGTAGAAACTAACATTCTATCTTCGGGTCATGACAGCATAGTGGTGTGGAACCCATGGCAGGAAAAATCCATCAACATGAACGACATGACAAACGATAGTTATCTGACTATGTTGTGTGTGGAAACGGCTATTACGCAAAAGCAAGAAGTTCTAGCTCATAGTACTCACATTTTGGAACAAACCATTTATTAAAAACCACTAACATTCCATGACTTGAAACTAAAGTAGAAGTTGAAAGTCAGTTGATTAATTTTTCTCTGAATTTTTAGAGGTTTTATAAATAAAAACCTCTCGACGGGTTTAAGCAAGCCTCGAACTTATTGACTTTTATATCTCCTATTACAAATGATAATATTTATCAGTTCTCTTCAAAAGCAGGTATATCATTCAGCTTGTTAAGCCAAGGTAATGCTGAACGACACCAAAACTGAAAACATGGTGTTAACTCATTACGTTGCTCAAGAGTCCCTACCCTTATGCCATATACTCGATTAGATTTTTCAGCGGTAGTCGCATATAAACTGCTACCGCAATCCTGACAAAACCCTTGTGCTCGACGATTGCCGTTCTCTGCTATTTTGATGTATTCCTTTGCTTTCCCTTTGGTGAAGGTTATTCCATCAGGTTGGGACATAACAGTTGTTCTAAAAGCAGTACCAGACAGTTTTTGACAATCAATACAGTGACAAATTCGTACTTTCATTGGATCAATCCTAGCTTCGAAGGTGACTTCTCCACAATGACAACTACCGTTAATTTTCATCATAACTTCTACTCTTTTACGCTAGAATTGGATTAAGGACTAATCATAAAAACGAATATATTTATTTACTTCGACGGCATTCTAATAGCACCGTCTAGACGAATAGTTTCACCGTTGATGTAGCCATTTTCGATTATATGTAACGAAAGACGTGCAAACTCATTGGGCGCTCCCATACGTTTAGGAAATTGAATATTACTAACAAGTGACTCTTGTACTTGTTCTGGCATAGCCAACAACATAGGCGTTCCCATAATACCTGGCGCAATCGTATTCACTCTGATCCCCGAAGACGCTAAATCTCTCGCCATAGGTAACATTAATGCAACAATTCCTCCTTTACTTGCCGCATAAGCCGTTTGTCCCATTTGCCCATCATAAGCGGCAACGGATGCTGTATTAATAATAACACCGCGCTCATTGTCGTCATTGGGTTCATTTAATGCCATTTTCTCAGCAGCAATACGAGCAACATTAAAACTGCCAATTAAGTTAATATTGATAGCAATGCTAAAAGCAGATAACGCTTGTGCTTTTTTGTTGCGATCAAGCACTTTTTTAGCAGGTGCGATACCTGCACAATTAATACAAATATCTACACGACCAAACTTAGCAATAACAGATTCAAATGCAGCTTCAACTGAGCTATCACTGGTAACATCTGTACAAGAAAATAGTACTTTATCAGCACCAAATTCTGCTACGAACTGCTCTCCTTGATCTTTGTTAAGGTCGAAAGCAGCAACTTTTACACCTACTTTAATTAACTCTTCTAGTGTTGCTCGTCCTAGGCCTGAAGCACCGCCGGTAACTACAGCAACTTTATCTACTAAATTCATATTACCTCCTATTAATAAAACCTTTTAAACTGACACTACCCAGTCAAATTTATCTTCACGGGTACCATACTGGATGCCCGTCAACTCATCATAAAGCTTGGTAGCAACGTCACCGGTTTCATTACCGTTAATAACGTACTCTTTTCCCTTAAAGCCAAGTTTTCCTAAAGGGGATATAACAGCAGCAGTACCACAACCAAATACTTCGGTTATTTTCCCTCTGGTGATATCGGCTAAAATCACTTCAATATCTAAACGTTGTTCGCTTACTTCGTAGCCTAATGTGGGTGCTAATTTCAAAATAGAATCACGTGTAATACCAGGTAAAATACTGCCACTAAGTTCAGGCGTGACAATCTGCTCTCCTTCATAAACAAAGCAGATATTCATTGCGCCAACTTCTTCTATATATTTGCCTTCAACCGCATCTAACCAAAGTACTTGGGAATAACCCAACTTAATAACTTCTTCAGAAGCAAAAAGGCTAGCAGCATAGTTACCTCCAGTTTTAGCCTCCCCAACACCGCCTTTTACTGCACGACGATATTCATCTGCAACAAAAACTGGTATAGGTGTTAATCCGCCTTTAAAATAGTTACCTGCCGGACCTGTAATAATAAAATGGCTATAATTACGACTAGCGCCAAGTCCCAATTTAGGGCTTGTAGCAATCATAGTAGGGCGTATATACAAAGATGAACCTTGTTGATGAGGCACCCAATCTTGATCTAAATAAACCAGTGACTTTATAGCTTCCAAGTGCAAAATTTCATCAACTTCTGGCATTACCATACGTTTTGCAGAACGATTAAAGCGTCTTACATTTTCTTGAGGACGAAATAAGTTAACACTGCCATTCGCGCGACGATAAGCCTTGAGCCCTTCAAATATTTCTTGGCTATAGTGTAAAACAGCAGCCGAAGGATCTAGAGATAAAGGCTGGTAAGGATAAATCTGTTGATTATGCCAGCGCTTCTCTGGGGTAAATTGCTGAATAAACATATGGTCAGAGAAGGTTTCACCAAAACTAAACTCTGCAGGACAAGCACCACGTTTGTCTGGTGAAATTGAATTAATTTTAATTGTCATTATTTGCTACTCATTTATATTTATAAATTTATGTTTTTAGTCTTTTAAAATATCTCTGGCAATAATGACTCGCTGAATCTCGCTAGTACCTTCGTATATAGTGGTAATTCTAACGTCTCGCGCTAAACGTTCTAGCGGATACTCTTTTATATATCCTGCGCCACCCAATAACTGCAATGCCGTATAACAAGCGTCATTGGCTTTTTCAGACGCAAAAACTTTTGCCATCGAAGCTGAGGTTGAAAAAGGTAAACTATTATCTTTATTTACGGCAGCTTGCATAATGATTAAACGAGCAGCTTCTAATTCTGTATATCTGTCAGCTAACATCCATTGCAAACCTTGAAAGCTTGCTAACGGTTTGCCAAATTGTTTGCGCTCCTTAATATATCCTGTCGCGTAATCAAGTGCCTCAAGCCCTAAACCTAACGCTAAAGAAGCAATACCTATACGGCCACCGGCTAATTCAGTTATTGCAATCTTAAAGCCTTGATTTTCTTTTCCTAACAAAGCTGAAGCAGGAATACGACAGGTATCAAAAGTCACTTCATTCGTTGAAGAAGCTTTTTGGCCCATTTTATCTTCCGGTTTACCTATCGTAATACCTGGTAATTGGCTATCAACAAGAAAACAGCTAATACCTTTTACGCGCGGAGCATCAGGGTCTGTTACTGCCCAAACAACAAAAACACCAGCATAATCAGCTGAAGTAATATAAATTTTACTACCCGTAAGAATATATTCATCACCCTCTTTTATTGCTTTAGTTTTCATGGCAGAAGGATCTGAACCCGCAGTTGACTCTGTTAAACAAAAGCCCCCCGCATAATATTCACCACTACAAATTTTTGGTAAATAATGTTGTTTCTGATCTTCATTCCCAACGGCTTGAATGACTTCAGCAACCATATTAGTCACTGAAGTGGTAACAGCTGTTGAAGCGCAACCACGAGCTATCTCTGTAATAGCTAAAGAAAAAGCAACACTTCCAGCCTGAATACCGCCATATTGACTATCAATATTAATCCCCATAAAACCCAATTCACTGAGTTTTTTAATATTCGATAAAAAAAGTGCTTTCCCGCTTTCTTTCTCTACCAATTCAGCATTGGGTTTTAATTCAGCTACAGCAAATTGTTTTGCTGTATCTTGGATCATTATTTCTTCTTCATTAAACGTTATTTGCATTGTTTCATCTCAAGGTATTTATAGAATTTAACCATCGTTCCAACTATATATGTATGGCGTGACCCAGTGTTAACATGGCTGCTTCCATTGTGGCCTCGCCTAATGTTGGGTGCACATGAATGGTGTTGGCTAAATCTTCTAACCTTGCGCCCATTTCAATAGCGGTAGCAAATTGATTACTTAACTCTGCAACATGAGCCCCCACAGCATGAATACCAATAACAACATGGTTATCTTTACGCGCTGTAATACGCACAAAGCCACCATCATTACCAGCTTCCATGGCTAAGGCCTTACCAATTGCTGCAAAAGGAAATTTGCCTACCAGTGTTTCTATTCCTTGTGATTTTGCTTCAACTGCCGTTAAGCCAACACCAACAAGTTCAGGCTCAGTAAAACAAACCGCAGGTATAACGCTTGGGTTAAATTCACGCTTTAAACCAGAAATGATTTCGGCAACCATTTCACCTTGGGCAGAAGCTTTATGCGCTAACATTGGTTCTCCAACTAAATCACCAATTGCCCAAACATTTTTCATCGCTGTGCGACATTGGTTGTCAACTTTAACGAAAGCCCCATCCATATCTACACACATGTTAGCTAAACCGTAACCTTGAGTATTCGGACGACGCCCCACAGTCACTAAAATTTTGTCGCCATGAATAGAATGCTCAATGCCATTTTTATCGCTGTAAGTTAATGTAGCTCCTTCACCAGTACCATGCTCAATAACTGATACTGCTCGAGCAGAATATTCAATCTCTACATTATGATTTTTCAACCATGTCGCTACAGGTTTCGTTAGCTCTTTATCAAACAACGGCACAATAGAATCCATGCCTTCAACAAACGTGACTTTAGCCCCAAGTTTACGGTAAGCGATGCCCATTTCTAAGCCGATATAACCCGCCCCAATCACAACTAAATGGTTAGGTAATTCGTGTTGCTCAAGTGCCTGTGTAGAAGAGATAACATTTTCACTATAAGGTAAAAAGGGCAGTGCTGTTGCGGTTGAGCCTGTCGCTAAAATAACGTGTTCAGCTTTGATGTTTACAATACCTTGTGCAGTGTCCACTGTGCAGTTTTTAGCGTCTGAAAAATTAGCCCAACCTTTAATTTGTCTGACTTTATTTTTTTTAAGTAAAGCTTCAACACCACTACTTAAAAGAGCAACAATAGAGTCTTTCCAGTCAATCAGTTTTGGCATATCTAACTGTGCAGGCTGTGGTACTAAAATTCCTAACTTACCGTCACCTGTGTGGGCATTAATTTCTTCAAAACGCGATGCTGCATGTATTAACGCTTTTGATGGGATACACCCACGAATTAAACATGTTCCCCCTGCTCTGTCGCCTTCAATAATAACGGTATCTAAGCCTAACTGTCCCGCACGAATTGCAGCAACGTAACCACCAGGACCTGCACCTACTACTAAAACTTTACATGAACTAAATTATTCATATTCACTCCTACATGAATAAGGTTGCTGGAGACTCAAGCAAACTTTTAATACGTT
>CAJQKX010000559.1 GCA_905479025.1 uncultured Paraglaciecola sp. | reverse complement strand
AGTCCCCTTGCACAAGGCTGGGATTGGTTTTCTATTCACTTTGACAACGGTGCTAAGTTAATGCTGTTTAATATGCGTCACGAGAAAGCGCATGACTTCTGGTCAGGTACGTTAATAACAAAAAATGGAGAAGTGATACATCTATCTGAACAAGATATCCAAGCGAAAATAACCAAACGCATAAAAGTAGCACAACGTTTATTACCCTTGCACTGGTCGATTCAATTGCCCAAGCATCAAATCGACATCCAAATTGCGCCTATGCAAACTGAGCAGTGGAATCCAGGGATGTTTTCATACTACGAGGGAGGTACTGTGATTTCAGGCTCCCATTCAGGGGCAGGGTTTATTGAGTTGACCGGATATTAACTGGCACCTCTAGCTAAGTGCCAGCTAAAAAAAAATGAGAAAAGGTTAAAAAACCCCAGTAAAAGCTTACTTTTTGTTTCTTAATAACTCAAACATAGTTTGTGCTATACGGGTGTTGTCCATATGTCCTCGAAAACGCTCACTGCCCACCCCCTTAGCAAATATTGGTACATCCACCCCAGTATGTCCAGTGGTTGTCCAACCTGTATTTGAGCGGTTATCTAAAATCTTAGAAATAGCGTTGTGCAAAGGTCTAGGTTCATCAGACTCAATCACATTTAAGCTCGATACTTCTTCTGTTGTTAGCTCAAATCCCATTAGATCACTTGCCAGTGCCCCTCTATTTTTAATTGTCATTAACTGTGTGGCTATCTCAACCGGTGAAGCCTTTAGGTTTTTCAGCCACTTAGGGCTCCAACTATAATTGTCATTGGCGCCGATACTTAAACCACCTGTACTGTGATCGGCAGTCACCACTAACAAGGTGTCAGGATTTTTTACAAGATACTGCTCCAGCCATTCAAGAGCTACCGCAAGATCATGCATTTCAGCCATCGAAGAACCAATATCATTACCGTGCCCTGCCCAATCGACTTGGCTTGCTTCGATAAGTAAGAAGTATCCCTGGTCATTCTCTAACTGCCGGATGGCAGCCTTTGTTAATGCAGGAAGTCGCATATGATTAGCGCTATCTAGGGCCCAAGGCATACCTTTATCTGCAAATAAGCCCAGCAGCGGCGTGCCCGCTTTCACAGTGTCCAACTGAGTAATATCATCGACATATTCATAACCAGCCGCTTTAAACTGTTCAACTAAATTGCGGTCATCTCGAATAAAATACTGCCATCCACCACCTAACATCACATCAAGAACAAACTGACCATTGATTTTTACATCGAAATAACCGTCAGCTATTTTATCATAATTTTGACGGCTCTCATTATGAGCACCAAAGCTTGCAGGGGTGGCGTGATTAATTTGTGACGTCACCGCAATACCTGTTTTACGACCTTGCATCTTAGCCAGCTCTAATACTGTTTGAACAGGCTGCTTGTTGGCATCTACGCCAATTGCACCGTTATAGGTCTTAACTCCCGTTGACAATGCTGTGGCACTTGCGGCTGAATCAGTAATATAACCCGTTTCCATATCAGGATGCGTACTGGCCATGCCAACTAACAATCTATCAAACACTGTTTCTTCAACCTCAGCAGTACTAGGATCATCTGCGTACATACGATATGCCGTAGTAAAAGATGGGCCCATACCGTCACCTACAACCATGATAATATTTTGGGGGGCGGTATTCGCTAATGCAGATTGACATAATACGGCTAGTAAAAGCGTGGCAATTGGTTTCATTTGGTCTCCAATGATAAATAGTAATTAAAAAATATAACTGAACTATACGCTAGGTCATAAGAGGATATTCAGCTTTAATGCAGTATACATGACATAAATGAACAAAAATGAAGGGTAATATTTTATTTACATCAACGGTCAGATTCCAGAATCTTGCGTATTCTCTGCTGTACAACCTCGACTAACAAGTCGGGTTGGAACTCAGAAAAAAGTGCTGACAACCGACTTATCTATCAATGCATCATTAAAACTAGCACATAATGATGTGTTCAGTGAGATAAGAAGTCATTCAGAAACAGGGCTTGTTTCACTTTTGCGGTCAGTTGGTAGCCGTCCATTGAGGGTAACCCTTTATCAGTAAACATCATCAATAGTAAATACTCCAAAATTCAACAACCTAAAATACATGTTGGCGTCCTAGCATCAACATTCACACAGACTATGGTAAGAATACATTATATAGATTATAGATATGCACTTTACCTATATAGGATGATTAACAACAGCAACCCACAACACGTTATCGGTTGTTTTATTATTTACCATACTGTTATAGGAATATTCACATGTCACAATATCAAAATGATGTTAAACAGATTGCAGCACTCAGAACAACCAAAGCAGATACTTGGAACGCAATTAACCCAGTTTTCGCTGCTCGTATGAAAGCACAAAATCGTTTTAAGACTGGATTGGATATTGCAAAATATACCGCAGCTATCATGCGTAAAGACATGCAAGAATATGATGCTGACTCAAGCCAATATACGCAATCATTGGGTTGCTGGCATGGTTTTATTGGACAACAAAAAATGTTGTCTGTAAAAAAGCATCAAGGCACTACGGATAAAAGTTATTTGTACTTGTCCGGATGGATGGTTGCGGCATTGCGTTCAGAGTTTGGTCCCCTTCCCGACCAATCCATGCACGAAAAAACCATAGTCGCAGCATTAATAGAAGAACTGTATACCTTTTTACGCCAAGCTGATGCCCGTGAATTAGGTGACTTATTTAGACAATTAGATGACGCCAAACAAAGTGGTAACGAAACTGCTGACATACAACAGTCTATTGATAATTATGAAACCCATGTCGTGCCAATTATTGCTGACATCGATGCAGGATTCGGTAATGAAGAAGCGACCTACTTACTGGCTAAAAAACTAATTGAAGCTGGCGCTTGCTGTATACAGATAGAAAACCAAGTATCTGACGCTAAACAATGTGGTCATCAGGATGGTAAAGTGACTGTGCCACATGAAGACTTCTTGGCCAAAATCAACGCGGTACGTTATGCGTTTTTAGAGCTCGGCGTTGATGATGGAGTGATAGTTGCGCGCACTGACTCTTTAGGGGCAGGACTGACTCAAAAAATACCTGTATCACAAAAACCAGGTGATTTAGCGTCACAGTACAATGCCTTTCTTGATGCCAGCGAAGTCATGTCAATCGATGATCTGGTAGAGGGTGATTCTGTTCTTAAACAAAACGGCAAATTGGTAAAACCAGTACGCTTACCTAATGGATTATACAAATTCCAGGAAAACACCGGCTTTGATCGTGTTGTACTTGACTGCATCACCTCATTACAAAATGGAGCGGATTTACTGTGGATTGAAACAGAAAAACCCCATGTAGGCCAAATTGGTGATATGGTCCGCGCTATTAGAAGCGAGATTCCTAACGCGAAGTTGGTATACAACAACTCCCCCTCTTTCAATTGGACCTTAAATTTCCGTCAGCAAATATTTGATATTTGGTCACAAGCGGGTAAAGACTTAAGCCAATATAATAGAGACGAATTGATGTCAGTTAAATATGACGACACTGATTTGGCCCTTGAAGCGGATGAAAAAATTAGAACCTTCCAGGAAGATGCAGCGAGAGAAGCAGGTATTTTCCATCACCTCATTACCTTACCAACTTATCATACAGCGGCATTGTCTACCGATGATTTAGCCAAAGGTTATTTTGGTGACCAAGGTATGTTGGCCTATGTTAAAGGTGTGCAGCGCAAAGAAATTAGACAAGGCCTAGCTTGTGTTAAACACCAAGCGATGGCTGGCTCTAATATGGGTGATGACCATAAAGAATACTTCTCTGGCGAACAAGCCCTTAAAGCCTCTGGTGAAGACAATACAATGAATCAGTTCGACGCCGAATAAGGCTCTATTCGAATAACGTTATAACTTAATGACATTATAAATGAATGACGTTATAAATGAATGCCGTTATAAAATACCTACGATAGCTTGCAGTCTCTACTGTAAGCTATCGACATCATTCAACAAATCAATGACAATAATAGCCAACTATCCTCCATCAATTCACAGACCCTTTCGCAATAACTATAAACAACTGTTTTCATTAAGAAATTTAATATCTGGAAAAGATAGCCAATCCTGATAACATTCTAATACGATATTACTTTTCACAACGAGATAATAACCATGAATATTGCTAAGGTAGATTTAAACTTATTGGTTTATTTAGATGTATTGCTCAGGGAAGGCAGTGTGACTAAAGCAGCAAACCAATTAAGTATTACTCAGCCTGCAATGAGCAATGGCCTGAGAAGACTAAGAGACTTATTCAAAGACCCACTACTGGTGCGCACCAGTGACGGCATGACCCCAACCAAACGCGCTTTAGAATTAAAGCCTATTATCCGAGAAGTACTGTCTACACTTGAAACAACAATCCAACCTGAAACTGATTTTAGCCCACTTAAAAGTGAACGAACATTTAGGATAATGGCCAGTGATTACGCTGAATCGACCTTATTAATGGAAGTCATCGGCAGGCTAATGAAACAAGCCCCTAATGTTACCCTTGATTTAATTACTCCTAGCGATGTGACATTTCATGATGTAGAGCATGGTAGGGTTGATATGGCAATCAACCGGTTTGAAGAACTACCTCTTTCGTTTCACCAAAAGGTGGTGTGGTATGACACGTTCTCTTGTGTGGTGAATAGCCATAATCCCATTGTGCAAAACTTTAATCTGCAGCAGTATTTAGACAACAAACATATATGGGTCAGTAAAACCGGCTTTGGGGTGGGCGTAGGTATCGATCCCAAAGAAGTACAAAAATTGGGTTGGGTGGATGCTGAGTTGACAAAAATCGGTAAACAACGAGATATATGTGTCTTTACTCGTCATTATCACGTTGCCTTGCAATTAGCCAAAGCACAAAATTTGATCGCAACTTTACCCAGTAAAGCGGCTAATATGTATAAAGACGATCCGGAAATCGAAATACTCACACCTCCATTTGATATTCCTCCCATTGCATTAAAAATGGCATGGAGTGCTTTGCTGCAACACGACGCTGGACATATCTGGCTTAGAAGATTGATTGCAGAGGTGGGGGCAGAACTGAGTGGTACACAAAGTTAATTTTCTGTGTGAATGGAAAGAATAACCTACATAAATCAATACGTATGATATTGACAAGGTAAACTGGGCTACTGTGAATTATCAAAAAGTGAAATATACAACTCATGCAGCCCCCGCACACCCCAGAAACCCCACAAGTCACACAAGTCACACAAGTGCAATATATTCAAAAAGGCCGATTAAAAGTTGCTAAACAGCTAGAACGGTTTATCACACAAGATGTTTTACCCGGTGCAGAGCTATCAGCTGATGATCTTTGGGCAAAGTTTTCCGATACTCTGCCTGAACTTTTGTCTATCAATCAAAATCTTTTGGAAAAAAGAGTCAGCCTGCAACAACAAATAGATTTATATTGCAGCCCAAGACAATCTATTAATATTCAAGAGTACAAAACCTTTCTTACCGAGATTGGTTACTTGCAAGCTCAGCCAGATGACTTTCACATCAATACCTCAAATGTTGATCCTGAAATTGCCACCATGGCGGGCCCTCAGCTAGTGGTGCCCATCAACAATGCTAGATTCGCCTTAAATGCAGCTAATGCTAGATGGGGCAGTCTGTATGACGCACTTTATGGCTCAGATATTATCGAGCAAACCCCTAGCAGCAAAACCAAAGGTTACGACGCCATTAGAGGGCAAAAAGTCATCGACTATGCCAGAAAGTGGTTAGATGTGATTGCGCCACTCAAAACGGGTAGCCATATACAAAGCAAAGGTTACACAATTGATAACGGCAAACTATTCATCACCTTGGCAGACGAGTCATTAGTCGGTTTAAAAACACCAGAACAGTTCGTCGGCTTCCAAGGCGCGATAGGAAAACCCAGCTGTATTCTCATTAAACATAATAATATTCATGCCGAAATTCAATTTGATCAAGATAGCGTGATTGGCCAGCAAGATACCGCGCACATCAAAGATGTATTTTTAGAGTCCGCATTAACCACTATTATGGACTGCGAAGATTCTGTTGCGGCGGTAGATGCAGCAGATAAAACCTTAGTGTACAAAAACTGGTTAGGCCTTATTAAGGGCGATTTAACGGCCACAATAACCAGCAACAGCAAGCTCATAACACGTCGTTTAAATCCAGACAGAGAATATCTATCAGCAGCAGGAGACACATTGAGTCTTTCAGGCAGAAGCGTGATGTTTATTCGTAATGTTGGGCACTTGATGACAACAAACGCCATCTTGTTTGATGATAAACCTATTTACGAAGGGATCATGGATGCCCTAGTCACCAGTTTAATATCCAAACATGACTTACTGGGTAATGGTATTTTCAAAAATAGCCAGGCAGGCAATATTTATATCGTCAAACCCAAAATGCATGGGCCGGAAGAAGTCGCCTTTGCTGATTTGTTATTTTCTAAAATGGAATCGGTGCTCAGTTTACCCAGCCACAGCCTAAAAATAGGCCTAATGGATGAAGAAAGGCGCACCAGCCTGAATTTAAAAGCTTGTATACAAGCAGCTAAGGATAGAGTGGTATTTATCAACACGGGCTTCTTAGACCGCACCGGGGACGAAATACACACATCTATGCACCTAGGCGCTTTTGCTACCAAAGCCACCATCAAAACACGGCCTTGGTTAAACGCTTATGAACAATCCAATGTGGTTAACGGTATAAATTCAGGGTTGTCTGGCAAGGCACAAATTGGCAAAGGCATGTGGCCCATCCCCGATAACATGGCAGATATGATGCGAGCAAAAATTGCCCATGTACGCTCTGGAGCCAACACCGCGTGGGTGCCCTCGCCTACTGCTGCCACATTACATGCATTGCATTATCATCAAGAAAACGTGTTCGACATCAGAATGAATATGACGGGCCAAGACGATAGTTTACTAGAGAAAATGTTAAATATACCGCTGCTCAAAGATGAAAAATTAACTTCTGAGCAGATACAACGTGAATTAGACAATAATGTACAAGGAATTTTAGGTTATGTAGTGAAATGGATAAATCAGGGAGTAGGTTGTTCTAAGGTGCCTGACATCAACAATGTTGGGCTAATGGAGGACAGAGCCACATTAAGGATATCGAGCCAACATATTGCTAATTGGTTGCTGCATAAAGTGGTAACAAAACAGCAAGTTGAGAACTCAATGTTAACCATGGCTAAATTAGTGGATGGGCAAAATGAGGGGGATGACGAATATATAAGCATGACACCTGACACCTCCGAATCTGTTGCCTTTCAAGCCGCTCATGAACTGATATTTAAAGGTAAAAATCAGCCCAATGGTTATACTGAGCCTTTATTGCATGTAAAACGACAAGAATTTAAAAAAAGAGCGATACAATAATAAAACCTAAAAACTGCCAGTGAAAATTTTTGATACTACAATCAGACTTAAGTTTATATCAATAAAAAAGCGCTTATCTAAGCGCTTTTTTATGAGTTATATTTAGCAAATAAGCCTAAACCTTGTAGTACTCTTTATACCAGTTAACAAAATTTCCAATACCATCTTGTATTGTAGTTTCAGGTCGATAACCAACATCTGCGACCAAAGCTTCTACGTCAGCATAAGTATCTGGTACGTCTCCTGGCTGCAGTGGAAGCAATTCCTTTTCAGCTTTCTTACCCAGAGCATTTTCTAAGGTTTCAATATAATCCAGCAATTCAACAGGCGACTGATTGCCTATGTTATATACACGCCATGGAGCTTTGCTCGTACCCGGATCGGGAGTTTTACCATCCCAGTCTGGATTACCTTGAGCCGTGTTGTCCAAAGTGCGAATAATGCCCTCGACAATGTCATCGATATAGGTAAAATCACGTTTATGTTTACCGTAATTAAACACTTGGATCGGCTTTTCATCCAAAATCGCTTGGGTAAACAAGAACAAAGCCATATCGGGACGTCCCCAAGGTCCATAGACAGTGAAGAAACGTAAGCCTGTTGTTGGTAAATTATATAAAT
>CAJQKX010000558.1 GCA_905479025.1 uncultured Paraglaciecola sp. | reverse complement strand
ACCAGCTCTTCATCGGCGTCTGGTTCTGCAATAAGATTAGTGAAACGAGCGCGCGTTTTCCCTTCCGCATCACGAGTTGCGCGCCCAATGATTTGAATAATTTCAGTCAAACTAGAGCGATAGCCAATCGTCAGGGCATGTTCACACCATATCCAATCGAAACCTTCTTTCGCCATGCCTAGCGCAATAATAATATCGACGAAGTCTCTATCTTCATTCGCTTCCTTAGACTTCAGGGCAGCCGCCACTTTCTCGCGTTTGGTTGGGTCGTCATCAACCAAATCAGCCACTTTAATCACACGACCATCTTCAGTCTTAATAAGCTGGAAACCTGTGACTGGATCAGCTCCCTCCCACTCGCCAAGACCGCTCCAGATGCTTTCAGTTTCTTTAATCTTATCCTTCGTGCTCTCGCGTGAGTTCACATTGGGAATATGAACAATCGTTTTCTCATTGGGGTCTAGGACCTTCAGAATGTCGTCAGTGTAATTACCACTCGAATAGAAGTAGTAACCAATATCCAAGGTTTTAAGGTGCTGATAACCGTTGAGCTGCTCATAGTAGGTGTAAGTCACCGTATCAAACTTAGCCTCATCTTCTGGCATCAACACGGCTTCGGCATCACCCCTAAAATAGGAACCTGTCATGGCGACGACATGGACTTTGTCGCGCTCAATAAACCTTGCAAGCATAGCGCCCAATACGTTGTCTGGGTTGGCACTCACATGATGGAATTCATCGATAGCGATTAGGCAATCATCAAATACTTCAAAACCATAGCGCTCAACGGCAAAACGGAAGGTCGCGTGGGTGCAAACCAGAATTCGATCATCACGATCTAAGAAGGCTTTAACGGAATTTACCTTGCCGCCATCTTCATTCCCTGGTGCGTTACATAAATTCCATTTGGGTACGACCTGCCAATCCCAATCAAAGCCAAACTTGGTTAGTGGCTCATCGCTAAAGCTCGATCCAATTGATTTTTCAGGCACACAGATAATCGCCTTTTTTATATTCTGGTTATTGAGCTTGTCTAACGCAATAAACATCAAAGCACGGCTTTTACCCGATGCAGGTGGAGACTTAATGAGCAGATATTGCTCACCCCGTTTTTCGTAAGCTCTCTCTTGCATGACACGCATTCCAAGCTCATTAGATTTTTTTGAACTACCGTTACACGCGTAACTTACTGATACAGAAGGAATGGATTTATGTTCCGTCATACTTAGGATACCTTTTTGTTCGATGCTCTAGCTTCATTATTATCAGCTGCCATTCTCGTGTACAACTCAAAAAGCTTCTCAAGCCTTTCGGTGTCATTTTTAAATTTACGGCCGATATAGATGCGCTCCAATACTTCATCATTTCTTTCGTGTGCTAGACGTAAGTTTTCTGGCATAGTCTCTGGATCATATAGATCAGCAATAGTCGCAGGATAATGGCTCTCCCTCGCCAAGAGAATTTCTTCAGCACACCGAACCAAATCTTCTATATTTTTTTCGGTCAATTTAGGCACAGGGAATGTGTTCCAGCCAAGCACATTCGAATACCGATATCTTGTTTCCAATTTTCCACAAACCGCAGCAATCCATGTTAAGTGGATTCTAGAAACTAGCAGTGATAGCAACCATTTGGAGTCATCATAAATAGCCAGCGATGGAGCCATGGGAATATCGACGCTCGAAAAAATATCGCAAGGATAGTAATCTCTTGTTTCAGATGATAATTGCGCGACCACAATTTTATTAACAGGCTCGAATCTGCTTTCATCAAACGCATGAGGGGTAGAGGCTAAATCTTTTGTTGCTTTTTTGGTGCTCGCGAGCCTCATTTTGGAAACTCTATCAAGCCGATCATTAATTGGTTTGATTGTTTTTGCGATTGCTAGGCATTCATCAGGAACAATCAAGCCATATCTTAATATTCCTTTAATTAATTCTTGCCCCCCTATTAGTCTACCTAAGAATGAAGTTGCTTCAGGGAATTCTGAAACAAGCTTATTCATTTCCTCATAGGAAAATATAAGGTTCCCTCCGTCTGTCATTTTATCTCCAGACACCATCTCAGCTAGACCAGAAAGAGACGTTGATGAAGGGCGTACAAATATATTTTTCGCATTCACTAGATAGGCGTTTATATTTTTAGCAACTGACGCTGTTACAGTATCACCTTTGCTAGAGTATATTATTTTTTTACTAGCCTGCTTAATTCTGGATATTCCAATCACAGCAACCGTCACACCCGCGTTTTTACTTGCAAGATTAGCCCATTTAAAACCAGTATGAGCAAATATGATTTCTTGCCCAATATCCTGCAATAGAGGCCATAGAATGGGAACTTGCTGCCCCTGACAAATTGAGTTAGTACTTACGAACGCGGTAATAGTTTCAGTATGCCTACCATACTCCGCTGCCTTTAAAAACCAGCCACTTACATAATCTAACGACTTCCAACCATTGATGTGCTTTTCAAACACCGACTTTAAATCTGATTTATGCTCTTGTTTTTGCTTTTTTGTCCCTAAATAAGGTGGATTACCACAGATATATGTCTCCCCCCCTTCATTATCAAAATCTATCTCAGCCTGCTCTAATGGTGTTTCAAACAAATCATCTGATGTTACTTTTACGCCCGCACCTGTTGGAGGACAAATACTCAACCAATCTAACCGAAGCGCATTACCGCAAACAATCCAGTTCATTGCATCCAATGGCAAAAACTCGTCTAACGCCTCTTTTTGCCCTCTATAGACAACATCGCATTGATACTCTGCAATGATTAACGCCAACCGTGCAATTTCAGCTGGGAAATCCCTTAATTCAATACCACGGAAATTTGTTAGCGGTATTTCCGTTCTTCGATCAGGCTCTCCACGCCTTAGATTAATTTCATTTTCTATTGCTCGCATTTCCTTATAGGAAATCACTAAGAAATTACCTGAACCGCATGCAGGGTCGAACACCCTAATCTTAGCTACACGATTCCGAAGATTTAGCAACTTGCGAGAATTGTCACTAGCTTCATCAAGCTTTTCTCGTAAGTCATCTAAAAACAGTGGGTTCAATACTTTGAGAATGTTAGGAACTGAGGTGTAATGTAGCCCCAGTGAGCCCCGCTCCTCTTCATCCGTCACAGCCTGAATCATAGACCCAAAAATATCAGGATTTATCTTTGTCCAATCTAAGCTACCGATGTGCAGCAAATAGGATCGAGCAATCTTGCTGAATTTAGGTACATCGGTGTCGTCTGAAAACAAGCCACCATTAACGTAAGGGAACTTTTCCGTCCAACGAGGCAAGTTTGCTGCATTACGATCTTCGAAAGGCGTGTCCATTGCACGGAACACTTCACTCATAATTTCGTGCGTGTTAGACGAGTCACGCTCAGACATTTTCTGGATGGTTTGGGTAAATAAATCGTCGCCATTAAATATGTCAGTATCTTCTGCGAAGAAGCAAAAGATCAAACGCGCCATGAAGTGGTTCATATCGTGGCGACGTTTGGCACTACCCCATTCTGGGTTATCTTTTATTAACTCGATATAGAGTTTATTGAGGCGTCCCGTAGCTTTTATATCAAAAGAGCTATCACGGATTTGTTTTACAGTG
>CAJQKX010000557.1 GCA_905479025.1 uncultured Paraglaciecola sp. | reverse complement strand
TTAATAAAGTGGGTGATATAGGAGGAGTGCCTTTTTCGCAATCTTGGGTAATAAAGACAATCTTCCCAAATTTGAAATTTGCGTTGAGTGACCATGAGGTAGGCAGCTTGGCGAAACATAAAGCGTGCCCGCCGTTTATGTCAGAGTATTGCGATTTTGTATCGTTCGATGCCATAGTTGATGACCTAACTGTTTTTGATGACTGCGACGTATTGACTATGTGGGGAGTGGATTATGCTTTACAAGACATTGAGTTACTCCGGTTAATAAAGCTTGTCAAAAGTCAGGAAAAATCTCTTTTGTTGGCGACGATGGATATAGATTCAAAGAGTCTCTTTAAAAGATTTGGATCTGAACTCTTTGGTAGTTTTCTGAAAGCTTTTGGGCGCTCTCGTTATCATGGTTTATTAAGGAATCAATTTTACATAACTGAACTATGCAGATCGGCGGATGTAAATTGCAAATACATTATGGCTGATAATAGCTACAGAATTTTCCAGATTAACTAAAGCGATACTTCGATAAAATCAGTTTTGCCCTAATAAAAAATATTCAGATGTGGCTAATTGACTACAACGTTTCTGTTATCGAGGCGCTCAAATTTTATAAACAAAAATCTTATCAGCATCTCTAATATTAATGGGAAATCGAAAGTGCACCCTATGGCCTTTTTGGCTATAAATAACACGAGCCTATCGACGAAATGAAATTCCTTTTAATCGTTTCGTATTAAGGAGTATTTTTCTTGGAAAACTACCAAAGTATTTTCTCCCGTTTCTCTGCAAGTATACTTTTTAATATTTTACGTGGAGGGCTAACGCTCGCCACAACGGTATTGTTAGCAAGATTTCTTGGTGCCGAAAACTATGGAAGGATGGCCTTTCTACTGGCTTCATTTCTAGCGTTTAAGTCTCTATTAGATATGTCAAGCTCCCATGCTTTCTTTACTTTTTTGTCAGAAAAGAAGCGTAGTAAGAAGTTTGTAAATATGTATTTGTGTTGGATGGCGTTTCAGTTAGTTGTTTCATTACTTTTAGTCGGACTTATATTGCCGGACGAAGTTTTAGAAAGTGTTTGGGTTAATGAGAGTCGCTTTCTACTTATTTTGGCTTTAACTGCCACGTTCATGCAGCAAAGTGGATGGCTGGTAGCATCTCAGATGGCAGAGGCACAGAGGCAAACGATTAAGGTACAAAAGCTCGGGACGGTAATTATTTCGATTAACCTAGTTATGATCTTATTGCTGGAATATGCTGACTTAATAACACTTCCAATATTATTTACAATCTTGACGTTAGAATGGTTTGCAGGGGCTTTTTTGGCTGCCCGAATGTATGTGGGATTGAATGATATATCTGATACCTTTTCGTCAGTCGTGGGTGAGTTTTGGGCTTATTGCAAGCCCCTTATTCCCTATGTGTGGTTGGTGGCTTTAGGTGAGTTTTTGGATAGGTGGATGCTTCAGACTTGGGGGGGTAACGCCGAGCAAGGCTACTATGCGGTTGCTACAAATATTATGATCGTGGTTTCTATAGGAGTCATCTCAATCATACGGATATTGTGGAAAGAAATTGCTGAAGCTTACCATCAGAAAAATATGGATTTGGTTTCATCTCTATATCAAATAACCAATCGTACTATTTATGTTTGCGCGGCATTTTTTGTTGGAGTCAGCCTACCTTGGTCCTCTGAAATCCTCAATACATTGGTCGGCAGTGACTATACGGCGGGTAATAAAACTTTTATGCTAATGGTCATTTATACTGCTCATCAAAGTTTAGGTCAAATTAATGGAGTGCTACTACTAGCAACGAAAAAAGTAAAAATTCACACTATCATAGGCTCTGTTGCTGTTATAGCTGGTGTTGCGGCTTCCTACTTTATACTTGCGCCCGCAGAGGCAGTAATATCTGGACTTAATATGGGCTCTCAAGGATTGGCATGGAAAATGGTTATAATCAATTTTGTTATGGTAAACATACTCATGTATGTCATTGCTCGAGAATTTAATTGGAAGTATCAATGGTTCTACCAATTTTATGTTCTTGGGCTGGCAATTTTAGTGGGCTACTTAGTAAAGAATTTGGTGTTGGGTGTCTTCTCATCCATGTATTTGTCTATGATCATATCGTTGTTACTTTACACTGTGACCTTTGGGTTGCTCTGTTATGCTTTTCCTATGCTGGCGTTAGGCATAACGAAGTCAAAGTTATTAGGAAGTCTATCTAAGTTAGTCCCCAAATCTAAATTTATCGAGCCTTAATTGACTTCGGCATACACCCTTTTTTAGCAAACCTAGTAATTGAAATAAATCGAGGCTATAAACTATCAAACGCTATATTCTGCCGGTAAGAATTGATAATTTGGTTATGCCTCAAGATACCAATATTAGCTATTTGGGTACTTGGGTCTTACCTGAAGAGGATCTTTGTAATAAGGGAAAATTTGAAATTCTAGAGTATTGCTATGATGATCATGACGAGCTGTTCTCGGATTTTACTTATATCAAATCGCTATATAGCTTAATTTTACCAATAATTGGAGATCTACTAAACGAACACCACTCTTTGAGCTGGAGTAGTCGATCATTTAAGATCTTTCATGGTGCATGGTTGCACGAATATTTACCTGTGATCAGGGAGAGATACAAAACAATACAAACGGCATTACGGGCGAAGCCGTCACATTCTTTTATATTAACTGATTGTAATATCGGTGTGGCAGATGCCGCAGACTTCAAGAAAAAAATTACTGAGGATGACTACAATCATTATCTATATTCAAAAGTAGTAAAATTTATTGACTGTCAAGTATATGAAAATAGCTATTTTGTTTCCAAAAGTATTAAGCAGAAAGCTAAGGGCAAAGTTATTAAGCGCTTAGTAAAAAATATTTTAAAAGAATTTTTATTGAAGAATCTACAGATAATATGTAACGTTGCTACTAGGGGCTCAAAAGCGGCTGTAGACCGATCTTATTTTTCGAAAAAACACTTCATACAGTTGATTATAGGTTCATTTCCTAGAGTAACGCCGATAGTGCACCTTCCAGCATTGCGCCGTACAGGCTTAAAGCAAGAAATGGCCGTTCGCGATAAATTGCATAAGTCATTTTGCAGTCTATTCTCACCAAAAACTGACTTTGAAACGTTTTTGGCTCAAACTCTGATTTACGACATGCCCTTATCATTTATAGAATCTTTTAAGAATGTTTTGCATGAGTCGACGTACGTCGATCTTAAAAATAAAAATTACTTGTCTTCAAATGCCATTCTTAGCAATCAAATTTTACAATGTGCAGCTGCAAATCAATTGGTCCCAACTAGTGATTTAATTATCGCTCAGCATGGCGGTTCGTATGGCATCGCTAAATGGTCTATGCAACAATTTTATGAACTTAATACCGCAGATAGGTATATTTCTTTTGGCTGGGAGAGAAGAGAATTCTCGAACATCGCAAAAATATCTCACCCTAAACTCTTACTGAAAAATAGTGCGGATAAGCTAAAAAACCTTAATATATTATATATAACGTGGGCGCCATCTAGGTATTTCAATAGGAATTGGTCCGTTCCTATTGCCGGATCCGCAATTATTGATTACTACAAGAATATTTTGGTTTTACTGAAGGCAGTCAAACCTAATTTGAAGAGACATATTAGTGTGCGACTGGCGCCCTCTGATTCTGAGTATAAGGTCGGGGTCGGTAAATTTTTAGGCGGTGGTGTCAAGCTGGCGAAAGGCGATTTTTACCAGGAATTGAACGCGGCCTCTCTGGTGATTTGCGATCATAATCAAACTACGATGATAGAAAGTATGGGCGCTAACAGACCAACTATTATTGTTTGGAATTCTGATTACAATAAAATAGATCAACTCGCTGTATCGTTCTTCGAAAAGCTTTCTGAAGTAGGTATTTTTTATAGTTGCCACATAAAAGCTGCCGCTTTCATAAATGATATTGTAGATAAAAATGCGATAGATGAGTGGTGGAGAGATACCTCCCGTCAAAATGCGGTATCTTCTTTTGTCGCGGAGTATTGTAAAAGAAATGACAATTGGATTGTCGACTATCAAGAAGTTCTTCGAATAAATAAAAAAATGTGAATAAATTAGTTAACAACTTAAAAAAGGAACGGCTATGAAAATATTGGTTACAGGAAATTTGGGTTATGTGGGACCGTCAGTGATGCTTCAACTTAGGCGATCTTATCCATCAGCCCGTCTTGTTGGGATGGATTTAGGTTTTTTTGCCCATTGCTTCACGGGTGTTCAGGTTTCTCCAGAGTCGGTTCTTGATCATCAAATTTATAAGGATGTGCGAGATGTGGATCGAGATGATTTTGAGGGCTTCGATACGGTAATTCATTTGGCAGCAGTCAGTAATGACCCAATGGGGAAGGAGTTTGAAGCAGTAACTAATGAAATTAACTATCAATCAAGTATCAAAATTGCGAATTTAGCTAAAAGTGCGAAAGTTAAAAATTATGTGTTTGCGTCTAGTTGCAGCGTATATGGGGAAGCATCCGCGTTTCCTAAGAAGGAAGATGATGATTTAAATCCACTTACCGCATATGCCAAATCTAAAATTGACACGGAAACAGAAGTGGCAGGTTTAGCTTCGGAAGAGTTTGTTGTTACGTGCCTGCGTTTCGCTACGGCATGTGGGTTTACTGCTCGAACAAGGCTAGATTTAGTGCTCAATGACTTTGTTGCGGCGGCAATAGCCGACGGCATTATAAGGATTCTCAGTGATGGCACTCCATGGAGGCCGCTAATTCATGTTTCTGACATGGGCCGAGCCATTGATTGGGCGGCTAGTCGACCGGCTAGCCATGGCGGGCCAATGTTGGTAGTTAATGCGGGAAGCGACGAGTGGAACTATCAAATTAAAGAATTGGCTGCGGTTGTAGCGGATCAAATTCCTGGCACCAGTGTTGAAATTAATCTGGATGCGGCTCCGGATAAAAGATCGTATAAAGTCGACTTTGCCAAGTTTCGAGAGCTAGCGCCGAATCATCAACCACAAGTTTCTTTGATTGAGGCAGTTAAGGGTCTAAGAGATGGCTTGTCAGAAATGAATTTTTCTGATGGCGACTTTAGAAATTCGAACTTAATGAGATTAAATGTTTTAAAGGGGCATATTCAATCAAAACGGATGACAAGTCGTCTTAATTGGATCCAAGAATAATATTGATGGAGAGGTTTTATGAAATTTAATAGTACCGATATAGATGGGCTTTATTATGTTGACATTGATAGGTTAAAGGATGAAAGAGGGTTTTTTGGTAGAGCGTTTTGTCGTCAAGAGTTTGACGAAATAGGTTTAGACTCTGAAGTCTGCCAAGCTAATATTTCGTACAATCAGAGAGCTGGAACACTCAGGGGAATGCACTATCAGAAGCCTCCTTATCAGGAATCAAAATTCATTAGATGCATAAGAGGCTCGATCTACGATGTTGTCATTGATTTACGGAAAAATTCCCCGACATATTGTCACTCGTTTGGAATAGAGTTAAATGATGAAAATCGTACTGCATTGTTTGTGCCTAAAGATTTCGCTCATGGGTTTGTGACGCTTACAGATGATACTGAGGTAATTTATATGGTCAGTCAGTCTTATGTGCCTAATGCCGAAGAAGGTATACGGTGGGACGATCCAGTCTTCGCTATTGATTGGCCAATCAACCCTAGTTTAGTGTCATCGAAGGACGCTCAATGGCCAGATTTTGTAACTTAAAATCGTAATAATTTTTGTTAAGCTCGACTTGTGCATCATTAGATAATAGCTTACTACGCTTGACCCTCTAATGAAGCTTGTTACCAATAGAAGGAGAAAATAAAGTTGAAAAAGCTTTATCAGTTTGAGTGGCATGGCATACCTTTAAAAGATATTGAGGCGTTTTCGACGGTACTGCCGTCAAAAAGTT
>CAJQKX010000556.1 GCA_905479025.1 uncultured Paraglaciecola sp. | reverse complement strand
CGTCTACCTGCCAAGATGACTTGAGGGTGATGGCCTAGCTCTTCTGCTTTGTGGGTAAGGTAATAGGGATCAACCCCTATGCAATGGCCTCCAACCAAACCCGGGCGAAAAGGTAAAAAATTCCATTTACTGCCAGCCGCCTCAAGCACCTCTTCGGTATCTATCCCTATACGATCAAAAATCATTGCCAATTCATTGATAAGGGCAATATTTAGGTCTCGCTGGGTGTTTTCAATCACTTTGGCAGCTTCTGCCACCCTAATAGATGAGGCTTTATGTGTACCTGCGGTAATAATACTCAAATAAAGTTGATCAACTTTCTCAGCCACTTCAGGTGTTGAGCCAGACGTCACTTTAACAATCGTTTCCAAACGGTGCTTTTTATCACCTGGATTGATCCGCTCTGGGCTATAGCCCGCATAAAAATCCTGATTAAAGACCAAACCAGAAACCTGCTCGATAATAGGAATACAGACTTCTTCCGTTGCGCCTGGATAGACTGTTGACTCATAAATAACCGTGGTGCCCGGTGAAATCACCTTGCCGATCATCTCACTGGCTTTACGCAGCGGTGTTAAATCTGGCTGTTTATTTTTATCTATCGGTGTTGGAACGGTCACAATGATATAGTTGCAGCCAGCAATATCGGCTGGATCACAACTGAAAGTCAAATTCACCACACTCTTCAATTCTTCGGGAGTCACTTCAAGGGTATGATCTTGTCCCTGATTGAGCTCGTCAATGCGAGCAGTATTAATGTCAAATCCCAAGGTCTGAATTTTTTTACCAAATGACACTGCCAATGGCAAACCAACGTACCCCAAACCAATAATGGCTAGATTATTTTCTGCAGATATTGCTATCAAGGTTATCCCTCCTATGTATAACTATTCCATTGTTTGAAACAAGAAGTTTGCAAACAAATTATTCCCTTAGACTATCTAATATATACTGCCTGTTTTAACAACAAATGAGTAGAGATTTTAAGGCTGTTTTGCATCCTACATATCCTAAGCCAATAATTGCGAGTTTATTATTACTTTAAGTAGCCAAGTTGGTAACTTTCATACCCATTTTTATGACCTAGTGCACAATCGGTGAATGCTACAATTTTATTGTGTAATAGATTTCACACTCAAAGTGCATGTATCTTGCTTTTTCTCACTACAAAATAGTAGTATTTCAAAAAATACCGTCGAAATTAATGTTAAATATTCAAGGTCTTAGTCAAAACTTAGGCAGATTGCAATTCGCTATAATTGTTTAGAATCCAGTTGATGTTTGCCCAATACTTGGTCTAACAATTGGTGATACATTTTCACTACAAAGTGTTTAACTAGCACCGTCTTCGGCATTTTCACCCAATGACCACGGAAATAGGCAACGGAAGATGCAAAATGCTGTCGATTCAAAGAAATCAAAGGATGTTGAGGAAGAATAGCATTGACGAAAATATGTTTTGCCCAGATTTTTTGAGGCCAAGATAACTGATTATCATGCAAAGCAATGCTCACATACTCAGGCGCGTCAAAAGAGAATATAGTTTCAAGTGCTACCAAACAATACTGTAATTCCACAAGAAAATGTGACTGTCGAGCAAGTACAGTAATATCTTTCCAAAAAGATTCGTCACTATGCTCTTCGATTAATCTATAAATATCAAATAAGTCGCGCATACCACTGCTGAAATTTTCATTCATGAAGAGGTGGATAATGCTATGCATCACTGTTTGAGGAATTTTTAAAACCGCAAAATTGTCTGCCGTAAACTCTAGCTCATTTATAAACAGCTCTATTTTCGGCGATCTGCCACTTATTGGAAGATACAGATTATGGTGAACATCAAGAACTGTACCTCTAAAAGGATGGATCAGAGGCGGAATTTCGTGTGCCCATTGACGGTAATATTGTTCATCGTATTGGGTTAGTTTCTCAGAATGCCAATTTTGTGACAGCAATAAAGATTCACAACTGTCTAATTCTTCAACTTTGACCAGCACGTCAATGTCCGAACAAATTCTACCTTGGCTATTTCTGCTGCTTCGCAATGTATAATTTGCCCCTTTTAAGAAGATTGGGGTAACGCCATTTTTTTCGAGCAATTCTTGCAGTAATAATGCTTCGTAAAATATTTGCTTAGATTGACGTCTTGCATAGATGCTCGCTGAGTATAAATGCCTTTGCGCAAACTCAGGGTAATGCTCAAACACAGCTGTTTCCAGTGCCAAGTGGTAGAGTGTGGCGAGTAACTTTTCCTCTCTAAGCACCAAAATAACAGATTGCCAAGTATCCAGATCGAATCGGAGCCCCCTTTTGGGTTCAAGCAAAACAGCGGAGATAGCATGATGTTGCAATTTTTTCATCGAATAACATCTTCCGCCAAAAATTCTGCCAATTCAGGTAATGAATTGTATTCGACCTCAAACAATGAGGCTTTTTGAGTCAATTTACCCACCACGCCAAAAGCGTCTTGCCCAAGCACAGTGTAATTAAAAGCATGTGTACTCATTGCCTCAAACGCCTGCAACTGATTACAAGTGTATATAGCTAAGTCCGTTTCTTTTTTATATTTAGGAAACACAATACCTACGATGTCGGCTGGCTCCAGTTTTGTATAGCTTAGCCAATCGATGCCTTTTAAATGCGACACATCACCTTTCTGAGTATCTTTACACACAGGGGTCATTTGAGCTTCTGGATGAAGTGTTTTTATAATAGAAATGGAATCATTTTTTAGACATACGGGGCGATAAAGAGGAGAAACCTTTTGGTTTTCAAGGTCGATAATTGCCATTTCATCAGAATACAAAGTCCATCCATTCAGACTCAAATAGGCGGTTAGTGTACTCTTGCCTGAGCCCGGAGAAGCAGGGAAAATGATAGCCTGATTATTTTTAACCAAAACCGCAGCATGCACGATGAGTCTTGAGAAATCATGAGCGGCAATACACCAATTCATCCCCCATTCCAATAACGCATAGGCTTGGGACAAGGGCAAAGGCTTAAAAGGCGCGTGAATGTCGCTGTAAAAAGTAATTTGTGGCTTGAGAAACCGTCTAACCAAAGAATCCCTGCGCAGTGAAATAGTAAAATCTACCGGCCGGTCTTGATCCGTAGCATCACCGTAGATATTTGAAACTATTGGCGACAATCGGCTTGGGCAAGAATCTAGCGAAAATTGGTACAATCCTGTATTAACAAACACCGATCATTCCTGAACACATTCGATAAACCGGTTAGTCAACAGCCATTTTAAATGAATACTGGCCCCATGTTCCTTAATTTCAAACAGTTCGTTGAAAAGCGTGGCAGAAAATCGTTTAGAACTAAGGATATTTTGCACTGTACTATAATCTGATTTTGTAGCGATAAACACGCTATTGCCAGAAATATCGTTATAAAGGGCCACTCCACTGCCATCGGCCATGGCAGTAGATAAACAATGATTAGAAAAATAATACTCAGACACTAGCAACAGTTCGCATGTTTAGATGTTTAGATGTTTAGATGTTTGCAATATCATTCACCGATATCTTATTAGACGCAATTTGCTGATGTATAGTCAGTTGCAGATTCATTAGTGAGGTTAAGAAGTGCATTGAGCTGGTCAGTTGCAATTGGGTTGCCTTGATTTTCCTGCAGAATTACGTAGAGCAAAATATCGTTGACAAGTGCATTTGCTTTGACTAGATCACGCTCGTCCTGAGCACCGTAAAAACCAAAGTAGGAATTCAAAAATACTGCCGCCAATTTTCTCTCTAGTTGAGTACCATCAGCTAAACTTGTGAAAAGGGTGATTTGTGGACTAGGAAATAATTCTGTCGCTAGCGCCATGTTGTTATTATCCATCACATACTGAATCTCGACTCGGTAGCATTCTCTTTGAGTATCTCCACTTATACTTGTAAAGCCGTCGATTGGGTTGTTGTTATTGATGTTTTCGTACACGTTTTGCCACCAAGCCCGAATTTTCCCCGGCGGCAACGAAGGCACCGGACAATCATGGCGGCCTGTATTTTGTGATAGATTTCCTGACATAGCGCCAGATACGGAGCATGCGCCCCAAACAGATTGGGCAGGAAGACTGACCAAGACTGCTCCGGAAGCTGATTTTTTCAGAAAACTACGACGTTTCACGACCGAAGTGTTTTCTATTTCACTCGTTTTTTTATCATCACTCGAAGACAAGACTGTCGGAACTGCTGAGCCGACCAATAAACGTCTTTTAGGGGTAATAGAATTTATGCCTTCTATTTGCACAGACTCTGCATTTTTATCAAAATTGGATTTCTTTGTCATTGTATTTCATCCCTTATAAACAATGAGGCTAATTCATTCTGCTAAATTTTAAGTAAACGTTCAAACCATTTGACAACATCCAGCAATAATCAAGCCTTTATATACACACCTGATTTGTATGGAAATTAATTTTTATACTTATCTAAACTGTAAAAAAAATTGACACTTTACAAACTAATCCCTTTACTTTTCGCAAGCATTTTCAAATACCTTACAGGTATCGCATAAGTAATACCACTAGGATTAGTGATCGCCGCTTCTTTTGTTTGTTGCACGAATACCTTGTTAATTATGGCAACCACCCTGCCATTATTCAACTCATAAACAGGGCTACCACTATTTCCTGGGAAGGCAGTTGCATCAAGCTGATAGACAAAATAAGGTTCTTTAAGTCTTTTCATCATCGCTATACTGATTTTACTCGCATTAATACTCGGGGTAGCAACGGGTGTGTATGCGGCAATCACACCTCTATGCGTCGCGGGGTAAAGACCTAACACTGCTCCAATTGGAAAACCTGTAAACGCTACGTCCGTTCCATCCTCGACTTTTCGGGGCATCTTTAGTTCTAGGGGAGGCACTCTCGTTTTTATCTTTAAAAGTGCTAGATCATGAGCCGGGTCAGTGGCAATAATCTCTGCAGGGCTAACTGAATTGTTTTTACCTGAACCGATGAAAACAACAAGCTGTTGCTTGCTGTCTGGATCAAGATCCAAATCAACGACATGATAATTAGTGGCGATAATCGTTCCATCAGCAATGGCAAACCCGGTTCCTCTTAATTGATTGCTGGGCCGTCCTATTGGATCATATATACCGATCCCAACAATCGAGGGCTTAATTTTGCTAACTACCTGAGAAATATCATGTGCATGACATGTCATTGAAAAAAACATATAAATAATTACATATTTGAGAAAAACTTTAGTGACTTCCATGCCCTCTCCATTTTTAAATCCAAGGTATATAATTACAATAATCTGAACCATATACAGAAGCGCGCAACATAGTCAGTTATTTTTACACTAATCACCGTTGCATCTTGCTCTTAACTCTAACGCCAAAAACATAAACGTGACTAATCTTAGTATTATTTGGCAAATTCAACTTTGAAGTGCTTAACCCTAAGCAGCTATAGCCACCATATGTTCAGCCATTAATTTGGCTGGCGTTTTATAATTTAGTTTCTTTCTTGACCTATCATTGAGATTGACTACATCATCCCAAACGGCTGATTGCAATAACTTTTTAAAGTCTGTTGATTTCGGTCAATATTGTCGTAATAGACCACTGGCGTTTCCATTCAATGCTCGTTTCCACGAACGATAATGGTCGGCAAAATAAACATCACAATGCAAATTCTCAGTCATCTTTTCATGGTACGCAAGTTGTTTACCATTATCCGTTTTGATACCGAGTATGGCTCCTTTAAACGGTGCTAACAAGGCTATGGTGGCTATTTTTACTGTTTTTACTGATTTGTGTCATCAATACGTGTCGAAACGGTAAAGCTCTTTTTCTGCTCTGTAATCGTGACCGGTGCGCCATTGTGTCATTGTGCCCTTTGCCGATAACTAAATATCTCCCAATCACCGTTCTACTTTTATCGTCAACAACATGTGGGCGCTCATCAATACTTATGCGGCTCTTAATACCCCCTCTACCAAGTTGTTTATCCTTACTACGTGATGGATAAGCTTTACTTTTTCTACGCAAATGTTGGAATAAGTTGCCACCACATTGCTTGTCAGACCAAATGTGCCGATAAATGGTTTCATAGCTAATCACGATACTCAGGTCTTCCCTAAGGCAGCCAAATTTTTGCTCTCAACTCCATTACTCAACATTTTTAATTTAATTCGATTTTACTGCATAGTAATGACAGGTACTGAAACAACAACAACAACAACAACGTACTCTGGACGTTCGATTCAGTAAAATTAGCTTTATCTGGCATATTTATGCCAGTATCAAACTGTTCAGCAAAGTAATAGACCTGTTGCAGCATGGGGACAACGCCATCATCAGAGCACCACTTTTCAGAGCTTTTAACATCTCCTTATCAGCATAGTGCAACGTCCCAGAGCTTTTAACAACTCCTTGTCAGCATAGTGCAACGTCCCAGTTTAAAATATACTTTGCCAAGTGACAGCCGAAGTGCAACATTTTCTGGCGCAAGCTTTATGACGTTTTTTAATTGAATTATGGCTAGATCAGGATTGCCATCCTGATCTAATTGATTAGAACTGGTAATGGACTCTTCAGTGGTTTTTTGCCCAAAAGCAACAAGGCTTATCGTTGATGCTGATAAATAAGTAATTTAGAAAATGTCGTATTGTACCTAACCTGATGTGATGGCCTACTCCCATTCTGATTGTTTTGTCAAACTCAATCATGGCACATTGATGCTGTAAGGTGGGAGGATATCATCACATTAGATTACATATTATTCTCTCTATAAAAGTTATTCACTGCCTAGTGTTATATACAGACTATAGATGGGCAAATAAGCCCCGTGTATCTACAACCACTTTGGTATTTACGTCATTTATGCTAAGCGCCTTAAACGCCTTGTGATCCACTAAAACCAATAATACATTGGCTCTCTCAAGTGCTGCTGTAAGACTCACTAACTCAACATCTTTTTCTGCCAATTTTTCAGGCAATTGCTGAATATTGGGTTCTACCGCTAAAATTTCACCAATATTCATTGATGCCAAATTATGGGTTATATCCAATGCTGGGCTTTCACGCAAATCATCAATATCAGGCTTAAAAGCGAGTCCTAAACAGGCAATCACTGGGCGTTTAAATTCGTCGGCCGCCGCTTTAACTTTATTAACAACGTATTGTGGTTTACTGTCATTTATTTCTCGAGCGGTACGAATAATCCGAGCCGACTCAGGCGCAGAGTCCACAATAAACCAAGGGTCAACCGCAATACAATGTCCACCCACGCCGGGGCCAGGGCTGAGTATATTAACCCTAGGATGGCGATTGGACAAAGCGATAAGCTCCCAGACATTTATTTTCAGCTCGTCACAGATGATAGATAATTCGTTAGCAAAGGCAATATTCACATCGCGAAATGAGTTTTCGGTTAACTTGGCCATTTCTGCTGTTCGTGCATTGGTGGAAATACAATCGCCGCGCACAAATACTTTGTAAAGCTCTATGGCCTTTTCAGCACATTTAAAAGACATGCCTCCAATAATTCTATCGTTTGACACCAACTCTTCAAGCACTCTACCTGGCAAGACCCGTTCGGGGCAATGCGCCACATACACATTAGGTTCCTGGCTGGTTTGCCCTGGAAAATATAGATCAGGGCGCAGTTCCTGAAGCCATTTGGAAAGCTTCTCGGTGGTACCCACTGGAGAAGTGGATTCGAGGATCACCAAATTGCCTTTTTCCAAAACAGGAACAATGGCTTTAGCTGCTTTTTGAATAAAACTCAAATCCGGTTTATGACCATCTTTAAAAGGCGTAGGCACAGCGATCATGAAGGCATCAGCTGGCTCTGGTGTCAAAGAAGCACGTAACTTACCCATAGTTACCGCAGCTTGCACTACCATATCCAAATCAGGTTCGACTATATGAACTTTGCCTTGGTTAATGATATCGACCGCTTTTTCTGAAACATCGATGCCAATGACTTCGATACCACGTGAAGCGATGACGGCGGCTGTTGGTAATCCTATATAACCCAATCCAATAACTGAAACTTTCTTAAACGCCATTTTAATTCCTTATTAAATTCATCTCCGATAACACAAGGGTCACAATAAAATACTACTATCAATATTCAAAACAACAATAACAAAACTTCCGTGCCTTTGTGGTTATATTCTTAATTGGCTATCTATTTTTTAGCCCTTCAAAATAATATCTGCGATCCGCTGACAGGCTTTGCCATTCCCATACGGGTTGTGGGCAAAGGACATTTTTTCGTAAGCCTGTTTATCAGTAAGCAGAGCCATAGACTCATTAACAATACAATCGTAATCCGTGCCCACTAACTTAACAGTTCCTGCATCAACTGCCTCTGGTCGTTCTGTTGTATCGCGCATAACAAGTACGGGTTTACCCAGTGAAGGGGCTTCCTCTTGTACACCGCCACTGTCGGTTAAGATGATATATGCCCGACTCATCAAATATACAAAAGGCAAGTATTCCTGGGGTTCAATAAGAAATACATTTTTAATATTATGC
>CAJQKX010000555.1 GCA_905479025.1 uncultured Paraglaciecola sp. | reverse complement strand
CAAGGGTACACCACAGTTTTTTCGAATAGCCGCCAGTTGTTTGATATCGTAACCTTCACGTACACCATCTTGATTCATGCAATTAAGTACAATTTCACCAGCACCACGTTGTTGTACTTCTTTAACCCAATCAGCGGTTTCCCAAGCCGTGACTTGGGTGCGAGTTTCATCGCCTGTGTATTGATGAACTTGATATTTAGCCGTTTCTTCATTGAAAAAACTGTCGATACCCACCACCACACATTGTTGGCCAAAGGTATCGTGAAGGCGGGTGATCAATTCAGGATCAGCCAAAGCGGGTGAGTTAACAGATATTTTGTCAGCACCCATTTCTAATATTTTACCCGCTTCTTCAATCGTTTTAATGCCGCCTGCGACACAAAACGGGATATCAATGACCTGTGCAATGCGGGTTACCCAACTTTTATCCACAACGCGCTTATCGCTGGATGCAGTGATGTCGTAAAACACTAATTCATCAGCACCTTGTTGTGCATACTGCTGAGCTAAGGGCACTATGTCGCCAATGATTTCGTGATTACGAAACTTCACTCCCTTGACGACTTTGCCATCTTTGACATCTAAGCAGGGGATAATGCGTCTAGCTAACATAAAAAACCTTATTTAACTTGTGTTAACCAATGGTGCTTATCTGGCGCTTTGCCCCATTGAATATCGTTTAGTGCTTGGCGTAATTTTTTGGTGGTTGGGCCGTGTTCGCCTACTCCCACTGTGTGCTCTTTACCATTATGGATTAGAGTGCCTACTGATGTCAGAACGGCAGCTGTGCCTGATAAGGCAGCTTCAACATGAGGTTTAGCAGCTCTTTTTAATAATTCTTCAACAGTTAATCGGGTTTCAGTGACTTTCATGCCCATATCTGCCGCTAAGGTTAAAATCGAGTTGCGGGTAACACCATGTAAAAAAGTTGGATCTAATGCTTTGGTGATAATTTCGTCGCCATCAATTAATAAGAAGTTAGCTGCGCCTGTTTCCTGCACGTCACCATTTGGGCAGAACAATATTTGATCAGCCTGTACATCGTGTTTTGCAGCTAAAATTGGACCTAGTGCACTGGCATAATTGCCACCACTTTTGATCATTCCCATATGTGGGGCACAGCGCAAACCTGTTTCGTCAAGTAACACCCTAAGCGGCTTTGAGCCGCCGGCAAAGTAGTCACCTACAGGTGAAATCAGCACATATAACATAGAACTAGCACTTGGTGCAGCGGCTTTACCTATCGCCGCTTCAGTGCCTATATGTGTAGGACGAATATACATCGACCCAGGTGGCTCTGGAATATCGGCACTGTATTGTGCCGTTATGTCTAAAATCATCTTAGATACTTGGTTTTGGTCAATTTCTGGTAACGACAACAATTGGCTGCTTTGTGCAAAACGGGCAAGGTTTTGATCCATACGGAACACATGGACACTGCCGTCGGCATGTTTGAAGGCTTTTAGTCCTTCAAAGCAGGTGCTGGAGTAATGCAACACATGGGCGCCGGGATGTAATTGAATGCTGTCAGATGCAACAATTGCTGCTTCATTCCATTGATTATTTTCAAAGGTAGTGAATGCCATATGTGGCATAAACACTGTACCAAAAGCTGCCATGATAATTTCCTAATTTGTTATTTTAAGTCTGTTGCCAACATGTGGTGCTGTTAATCTTGTGCCGAGTTCCAACATTCAATTGCTTGTTCTACTGTGAATTTACCTTCCAAGAGAGCACGACCTAAAATGACACCACTTACCTTGGTAGGTTTAAGCACTGCGATGTCGGTCAGGTTACCAATACCACCAGACGCTTGCCAACCTACACTCGAAAATTGTTTTGTCATTTCAGTGTAAAGTTGATGATTAGCACCTTGTAAAGTACCGTCACGGCTGATGTCAGTGCAAAGCACATGCTTCGCGCCCACAGATAAGAAGTTTTCAAGTAAAGCTTCAATCGACACGCCAGAGTTTTCTTGCCAGCCATGGGTGGCGATAAATTTGTTACCTGAGTCGTCAATGTTGATGTCCAGCGCGAGCACTATGGCCTCTGCGCCATATTTTGTGATCCAACCTTTAACCAGCTCAGGCTCTTTGACTGCCAATGAGCCAATGACCACACGTTTAACGCCTATATCTAGAAGTTGTTTCACATCAGCTTCGCTGCGAATACCGCCACCTACTTGAAAGTGCATGCGACCAGTGGCAACCATCTTACCAATGAGTTCGAGTTGACGCTTACTGGTATTTTTGGCACCGGTTAAGTCAACAATATGTAACCACTTTGCCCCTTGGTCCGCATAACTATGCACGACATCGATAGGGTCGAGTTTGTATTCGGTTTTCTGTTCATAGTCGCCTTGGTATAAACGCACTACTGAACCTTCTATTAAATCTATCGCTGGGATGATCATATTTTGCCTATTAATCCTTTCTTAAGACTCAGTCTTTTATAAATCGATAAAGTTTTTCAAAAGGTGTGCACCTGCGTCACTCGAACGCTCAGGATGAAATTGCACACCAAAAAAGTTGTCTTTGTGAATAGCTGCAGAAAAGTCCATGCCGTATTGGCAACTGGCCATTGTAAATTCTGAAACTGCCACAGCAAAACTGTGAACAAAATAAAAGTAACTACCCGCATTGATGCCTTTAAATAATCGCGCATCGGCATCGGGCGTCACGGTATTCCAACCCATATGAGGTAAACGTAAATCGCCTACTTGCAATCGTTTTACTTGTCCGGGAATAAGACCTAAACAAGGCGTGTTATTGCTAAGGCTTTCTTCTGACTTTTCAACCATCAACTGCATACCTAAGCATATGCCTAAAACTGGTTGAGTCAGTTCTTGAATACAGCTGATTAATTGTTTTTTCTCAATGCTGGCCATGGCTGCATTCGCACTACCTACACCGGGTAAAAATACTTTGTCGGCTGTTTGAATGATATGTATGTCGTCACTCACTGTGACGTGTGAACCTAAACGTTCAACAGCAAATTTTACCGATGAAATATTCGCGCAGCCAGTATTAACAATAACAATTTGTTGCGATGCCATGTTTACAAGGCACCTTTAGTACTTGGTAACGTTTCACCTTGTTTGTGAATAGCTTGTCGTAATGCGCGGCCAAATACTTTAAACAAACTTTCAACTTGATGGTGAGCATTGCCCTCTGTAGTCGAAAGGTGCAGTGATAAACCCATAGCCTGAGCAATAGAGTAAAAAAAGTGTGGCACCATTTCGGTAGCCATATCGCCTACTTGGTCGCGGCTAAAAGGAGCATCAAATTTTAAATGCGGTCGGTTAGATATATCTAAAATACATTCGGCGCGACATTCATCCATAGGTAATGCAAAACCAAAACGGCCAATACCGCGTTTGTCACCTAGTGCATTTTTAAGTGCTTCGCCAAGTGCAAGGGCGGTGTCTTCTACGCTGTGGTGGTCGTCTATATGTAAATCGCCATCTACCGTTAGTGTTAATTCAAAACCTGCATGAGTGGCAACTTGATCAAGCATATGGTCAAAGAACCCAAGGCCTGTTTGAATTGTCGATTTCGCACTTGAGTCTAAATTTACTGTGACATTGATATTGGTTTCAGAGGTTTTGCGTACTACGTGGGCTACACGTGAAGACGCCAATAACTGTTTTTCAATCCCTTGCCAGTTGTTATTTTCGCGATTGTACTTGATACCTACAATCCCCATGTTTTCAGCTAGCTGGATATCAGTATCGCGATCACCAATCACAAATGAACGGGTAAAATCAATTTTACCTTGTTGCAAATAGTCTTTCACTAAACCTAGTTTAGGCTTTCGGCAGGCGCAGTTGTCATTATCAAAGTGTGGACAAATTAATACATCGTCAAACGTCACGCCTTGGCTAGTAAAAATGTCCATCATCTTGGTGTGGGCTAAGTCAAAATTGGCTTGGGGGAAACTCTCTGTTCCCAATCCATCTTGGTTTGACACCATCACTAAACGAAAACCATTTTGCTGTAGCTTGAGCAACACAGGTAAAACATGTGGTTCGAAGACTAATTTTTCTAAACTATCAAGTTGTTTGTCGATGACTGGCTCTTCAACCAAGGTACCATCGCGATCAATGAAAAGAAGGGGTTGCTGGCTCATGCTGATTTTTCCTGCTGTGTAAAAAAGCTTGCCATTAACGCTAGCAATTTTTCG
>CAJQKX010000554.1 GCA_905479025.1 uncultured Paraglaciecola sp. | reverse complement strand
ACGTGGTATCAAAAAATTCTACCAAGACGCAGCCAAAGCGGGGGTCGATTCAATTCTGATAGCAGATGTACCACTTCGTGAAGCCGACCGTTTTATTGCCATTGCAGAGCAAACAGGTATTAAACAAATTTTAATCGCACCTCCCAATGCCAGTGATGAAACCTTTGCAGAAATTGGTAAAAAATCCCAAGGTTATACTTATTTACTGGGTCGAGCTGGCGTAACAGGAACCGAGACAGCAGTGACTATCCCTGCCAGTGAATTAATCGACAAACTGACACAATATAAAGTGGCTCCACCATTACTTGGATTTGGTATATCTACGCCTTTACAGGTGGCAGATGCGATTCAATCGGGTGCGGCAGGTGCTATTTCTGGCTCAGCAACAGTGAATATTATTGCTGAAAATCTAAGCCAACCAGATGTCATGCTAGAAAAACTTAAACACTTTGTGAAACAAATGAAAGCTGCAACTCACAAGTAGCCATTTATATTTTTTATAATTTAAAGGATGTCACTATGTGGTATGTCATTTATTCAGAAGATGTTGAAAACAGCCTAGCTCTTCGCAAACAAACAAGAGCGGCACATTTAGAACGTATTCAACTATTGGTTGATCAAGGTCGAGTACTGGTAGCCGGTCCCTGTCCCGCTATTGACATTGAAGATCCCGGTGAAGCTGGCTTTACTGGCTCATTAGTGATTGCTGAATTTAGTAGTTTGGAAGAAGCTCAAAAATGGGCAGACACCGACCCGTACGCACTAGCCGGGGTGTATCGAAAGGTAAGTGTGAAACCTTATAAAAAAGTACTACCTTAAATAGTTAACGAGCCTTCAATTAGTTACACACCTAACATTGAATCACTTATGCCTGCCATCGATTTAAGCGCGATGCGCGCTCAAGGTGCTGGTGGGCAAAATGTGAATAAAGTCTCTAGTGCCATTCATCTAAGGTTTGATATTCGCGTGGCGGCTATACCTGAATATGTAAAACAAACGTTGCTTTTAGGCAAAGATAAACGGATCACCCAAGAAGGAATATTGATAATAAAAGCCCAAAGCTATCGCACTCAAGAAATGAACAAACAGGATGCGATAGACAGATTGACTGAAGTACTCGTGGAAGCGGGTAAACTGCAAAAAGCCCGCCGAGCAACCAAACCCAGCAGAAACTCTCAAAAAAAACGGGTTGATAGTAAAGTGAAATCTGGCAGGACAAAAGTGTTGAGAAAAAAAGTTGATTTTTAAAATAATTAACTCGAATAAGTGGCATTCCCCTCAGTGTTTATACCTGATTACACATACCAAAGAATAATCAGCATAGCATCGCCCCCTTTATTTAAATTTGTCAACATTTTTAAGAAAGTTTAACTAAACCCCACTCATATTTTGAGTGTTTGTTCATTTAAATTCAATTCAGCTAAAATTCAGGCCTAACTGATTAATCTTGTCACTACTTTGAACAGGAGTCGTTACATGAAATTATTAATAACAAGCGCGCTACTATTTTTAGCTACTTCTCCTTTAGTGCAAGCTAAGCATGACCGAAGGTATCAAAGTAATCATGAACATAACCGTGGTGAACTTAAAGCCAAAGTCATTACTTTTAATCCCTACAAGTATGTGACAGTAACCCAACCACAAATATATTGCGCACCTGCCCAGATACGTTCAACCTGTCGTCGGTTTCATGATAGTCGGCGCCATTATAAAAGTTCAGCCATATTCGGAGGGGTTTTAGGTGGTGTGATTGGCCATGCCGCTAGCGACAAAAATCACAAAGGTCTAGGTGCGATATTAGGCGCGATGATTGGAAGTTCTTTAGTGCATAACATTAGGTATGTTAATAACAATCACTCACATAATATCCCAGTTAAACGAGATAACTGTGTGATTACACCTCGCAAGGCCAATGAAGTTAGGGTGCTGCCAATGAAATTAGGGTGCTAGAGGGGTATAAAGTGACATATCGTACTCAAGAAAAAATTTACCAGACCTTTAGGCAAAATAAATCCCAAAAGTATATTCGTATTGATTACTAGGTAAAAAACATGTTTAACCCATCACCAAATATAATGATAAGTATAGCAATTACTTTTAAGTCAATTCATGATTGGGGTAAACTAGGTTTTGAATAACAACGAACAAGAGCAGAGTTTTGAAGCAGAATCCTTACATTAGATTTTTAATTGTTTGTTTAACAGCAATATCGTTAAGTTGCATAACGGTTTATGCTCAAGACTCTAAAATTGCGCCAAAAACAAAATCTGAAGCCGCAAAAAAAGCACAACAAAAAGTAAGCGGCAGAGTGTTAAAAGTTGATCAAAGTGAAAATAAATATCGAGTCAAAGTGCTGCAAAAATCTGGACGGGTTGTATCTGTTGATGTTGACAAGAAATCAGGAAAAGTGAGTAAAAAAAAGAAAAGGGATTAGATAATCTTTCGTCATATTGGAATAAAATCGTCTCCATAAAATAAAGGAAAAATAGGCTCCCAATGCGCATATTAATAGTAGAAGACGATAGCCGTTTACTAACCCAGCTTGACATATTGCTGCAAAAAAATGGGTATAGCGTGGACTTGGCAGATGACGGTGCAAAAGCATTATTTTTGTTGCAAGAACATACTTATGACTTGGCCATCATTGATATAGGACTGCCAGTGGTTGATGGCTTTGAAGTGATCCAAAAAGCCCGAAAAATAATGTTATTTGCCAATATTAATTCTGACAGCACGAGATAGATGGCAAGAAAAAGTCGAAGGACTTGATGCAGGAGCAGATGATTACCTAACCAAACCTTTTCACA
>CAJQKX010000553.1 GCA_905479025.1 uncultured Paraglaciecola sp. | reverse complement strand
ACTATTGCTGCATTACCAAACAGTCTTTTTAGTTTATTTGGGTAATCTAAATGGCGATTACCCACCACAACCAACTGCCCACCATTTTGAAGCACTGACTTGGCATCTTTAAACATTTGCCAAGCAATGTGATCCGTGACGGTATTTTGTTGGTGAAAAGGTGGGTTACACAGCACCATATCCGCTTCAGTAAATTTAGATTTTTGAGTGAAGTTATCCAGACAGTTGTTTACAATAAAATCACATTGATGTTCTTTTTCTGCCATGTTGACCAATACATTTTTTTTGGCAGAGGCAACGGCCATATATGACTCGTCAACAAACACGACCTTAATGTGTTTACTTTGATCAAGGATATGTAACCCCAACACACCATTACCACAACCCAAATCAATAACCGTTTTGTTATTCATATTTGCTAATTTGGATAAATGCTCGAGCATAAACCTTGCGCCAATATCCAATTGCTGACGCGCGAACACGTTAGCCAAATTACTGATTTTAAACCGAGGTTTGTCGGTAAACCAAATAGTTGGATAAAGACTGGAATCAGATGTAATTCCCGCAGGCTGACAAAAAACTAAACGTGCTTTTTTCTTTGCTAATGAAGTAGTGGTGTTACCTAAATATTTTTCGAACAAGGCTAAGGTAGATTTTTGTATTAAGTTGGCCTTGCCTGCTGCTATTACTGTAGTTGAGGGTGACACTCTGGCTTGTAAGTCAATTAACTGTTGCTCAAGTAAAGCGGTAGTTTTGGGAACTTTGAGTAAAACGACTTCTACTGGTGAGTCTATTGGTGTCACTGAATCATAAAATGAAACTGACTCAATAGGGATATTATTTTGCTGCAAATTCACCAAACAAGATTGTTTAGCAACAAAAGAATCACTCACCCATATAGGTTTTGAATCAGCAAACCAGCACGCTAAGGCACCAAAATCATCATTATAAATACTAACCGATTGATTCTTTATGTCTTGAAAATTTTGTTCTACATATTCAATTATATACTCATCTGCAGCATCCCATGCTTGCCAACTCGGATGTTGTAAGTCTTGTGGATACCTAACTAACTGCAAATTTCTGTCTAAAAGCGTTAAACTGGTGTTCATTTTTGTCCAAATCTGATGGGTTATGCAACAATCACTGTTTGAATCACAATATGATAACACGCCAATACAGCTGGACATGCCAGATGCAGACCTAAAATACTACCCTAATTTTTTTTCGCCAGCAGAAGCAAACATTCTGATGAGTAGACTGCAGCAGTCTGTAGAATGGCAGCAAGAACAAATCACTCTATACGGGAAAACCTTTAATATACCAAGATTACAAGCCTGGTATGGCGATAAAGATGCGAGCTATCAATATTCCAATTTGAGCATGTGTCCTTTGCCATGGAGCCCAATATTACTTGAACTGAAACAAAAGTGTGAAAACGTCAGCCATTGTTCGTTTAACTCTGTTTTAGCAAATTTATATCGCCACGGCCAAGATAGTATGGGCCGCCATGCAGATAACGAGCCTGAACTAGGTCACCAACCTGTGATCGCTTCATTAAGCTTTGGTGAAACACGCAATTTAGACTTTTATCACAACGGCACTAAAGATAAGGTTAGAATACCCTTACACCATGGCAGTCTGTTGATAATGAGTGGCGATACTCAAACATATTGGCAACACAGCATGGCTAAAACCAATCAAGTACGCGCAGCGAGGATCAACCTCACATTCAGGCATATTCACAAAACCGCGCATCCTTAGCACTTAATCATATAAATACCTACCTAAAAACCAACAAAAAATATACCGATAACAGTCAATGAGTTATGCTCAAAGTCGCGTGCTTTGTCAAAAGCAATATGCTGCGTTGCCTTTTTAAAGCTAAAGTTGATGTAATAAAAATAAAAGGGAAATTTGATCTTGGAGAATATATGAAGATTCAAAATAACATTGAAAAAAAGTTACTCAGTCACTTTAATCCACAACACCTTGAAGTCATAAATGAAAGTGCTATGCATAATGTACCAGCGGGTTCAGAAAGCCATTTTAAGGTAGTGATTGTCACCCCAATGTTTGGTGGGGAACGCCTAATAAAACGCCATAGAGCGGTTAATGCAATATTAAAAGAAGAGTTAGCAAACGACATCCACGCTTTAGCCTTACATACATACACTCAAGAAGAGTGGCACAGTTTGTATGGTGCGTTTCCTACGTCACCTAATTGTCTGGGAGGAGGTAAAAAAGAGCAGTAAAAAGGCGTCATAATGACGCCTTTAATTCACAGTAAGATAACGCGCATCAGCTTACAAATAGCACGCTTAGATAATTAAAACTTATCATTAGCTTGGGCGTTATGTGTTCCTGAAACATAACCCGTCCATGAATCATAACTATAAGGTGGCTCTTCGTTAAACAAGTTGGTAACACCTAGCGTCAGAGTGGTATTTTCTATACCCGCATAGTTAACAGTAGTATCAACCGTGATCATAGCTTCGATATCCGGTGCTATAGTTCCGTTTGAACGATTGCGTATAGCAGAGTCTTGCTCAAACGCACCAATATAGTTGATGGCAAAATTTGCACTCCAGTCTGCTTTTACCTATGAACCAGAGGTTGTCCAACGTATTTCAGGCTGTTCAAATCCCCCTTCTTGGGTATCGATGCGGCCGCCAGTTCGAATATCTTCCTAATTCAATACATAATTTAAGACGTAGTTGAATTTAAAGTCGCCCCTGTCATTTGACATTTTGTCACCTAGATCAAGATCTAAACCAGATGTTTTAAGATCAAATAAGTTCTCAAAACGGTCCTAAACACGAACCACTTGGCCTGGATCACCCGCAACACGTGAAGGTAAACGTTCAACAACCGCCGAATTGTTACCTTGAGTGGTAAATACATACTGAGTGTCTTTACCAATGACGTTTTCAATGTCGTAATTGTAATAATCTAAAGAAAAATCAATATCCTCTGAGACTTCATAAATAATACCCAAGTTATAACTCTTAGACTTTTCAGATCCTAGGTTAGGATTACCAGCCAATATTGCCGTGTATTCAAAAATGTCACAGGCTTGGTCAACATTACCCACTGCAGCACATCGAACAGAATCGACCAAGCTAGGTGATCCGTCAGTGCTACCCAAACCGATTTGACTCAAAGAAGGCGCACAGAAAGGGGTACCAAACGAGCCTCATATTGATAGTTCATCGGTAGGTGGCCAAATAAAAGCGACCTTAGGATGGGTAGTAGTACCAAAATCACTGTAATCTTCGTGACGCACAGCTATCTGAACGTTGAGTGTTTCAGTCACAGGGATGGCTAGTTCAGCGAAGATAGAAGTATTATCACGCTCACCATTTGCTTGCGTTGCTTCCGTTCCAAAAACATCACCACGAAGGAACTGGTCATTCGGGTTATCACTAATGGTTTCTTCATGGTATTCAGCACCGACAGCCAGCATGAGTTCGCCTGCTGACATATTCATAATAGGACCAGATATTTTTCTATCAAAAGACTTGCTGGTTGATTTACCACAACGAGTCGCCTGAGTTTCTATATAATCAAGTGCTTCTTGGCTATTAGAGGAAGGTTCAAAGGGGTGCCATAAACGCTCTAAGTGTATGGTTCATTTCAAAATTACCCATATACATAAAACTTACACGTTCAGATGCAGGAACAGTGGTACTCATTGGTGCATAATCGTAACGACACAAAGTGCCTACAATTTGAACAGCAGGACAAACATCATTACCAAATGTATCTGGTGTACGAACAGTATTGTCTGAAGCAAAGGCTATTGTGCCTGGGTCACCTGACGAGCTTCTGCTGTGTGATGCATAAGGGTCATCAGGTCTCAAAGCAGTTTGATTTGACGAACTAGTGTAAAATCTGGCGGCGTTAAGTATTTCTTCACGCTCAAAATAATCCAATACAAATGTATGGTTGGATTTTTTTGAGCTAGTACCGAACAATAGGCGAGTGTTAGATTCTTTGCCGCCACCATCGGCTGTATCACCGATTTTTGCAGATGCTTCTAAACCATCATAATCGTCTTTCAATATGATGTTAACAACCCCAGCATTTGCCTCAGAACCATAGGTAGCCGATGCACCATCCTTCAATATCAACTCGTTTAACAGCCGCTAATCGGATGTTATTGATATCAACGAAGGCCGTGTCTATTTCATTTGCCTAAGGAGAAACAGAAATAC
>CAJQKX010000552.1 GCA_905479025.1 uncultured Paraglaciecola sp. | reverse complement strand
ATTTTAGCGTGCGCTTTTTGGCGCGCACCTTTCAAGTAAGCTTATGCCAGTGAGCTATCTTCAGTGGTGCTCATGTTTTTCTGCTGCTCATCACGGCGGCTCAATTTGCGGCGGATGATTTTCATTTTTGCTTCGGTCAAGGGCATTTTGGCAACAAAAAACATGGCCATCAGCACCAATACCGAAGGCACCAGCGACACACCTAAACGCAACCCGAGAATACTAGTTGATGACTGTTGACTTGCCTCCACATCAAAGCCAAACCAAGCAACCACCGCCATGCCAAACGCGCCACCTATGGCCATTTGCAGTTTGGTTAGCATCGCTTGAATTGAAAAATATAAGGCGTTTCGCTCAACACCATCATTTAGGCGACCATAGTCTATCGCATCACACAGCATAGGGAATGCGATGACATACATGCTGGCCAACGAAAACATCATTAGCGTATTGAGCATATAGAGTGGATAGAGATTTAACGTACCAGGTCTTAAAAAACTCGTTACCACAAAAGCAAACAGTAACAGAGTCATACCCACCAACCACGCATTACGTTTACCCCAGTAAAGCGACAAGCGGTACCAAATCGGAATGGCCACAATGCTCCAGACCATACCCCACAATGAGATCTGGGCAAAGCTTTCCCCTTGCTTTAGATAGATATCAACGTAGATAAAAAACAACCCAGCCCACATACCTGCTCCAAACCCCAGAGACATAAGGGCCCCTAAGTACAACAAAAAAGGTTTATTAGCTAAAAAGCCTCTCGCTATGCTCATTACGTTCTGCTTGGCCGGGTCCAGCTGGTCAAAGGTGCTGACACGAGGGGATGAATTTACGGGTCGAACGCTGTCAGGAACGAAACAGAGTGCACTTAACAAGCCGACAACAAACAGTATTGAGCCAATAACAACCGTGACCTCAAGAACATACGGGGTAATCTCCGAACTTACAAAAAAAGGCAATACCGGCGTCAAATAAAATACAGCCGTACCGAGTTGATTAAATCCATTCATCAGACTAAAAACCAAGGTTTTTTCGTCAGAACTCTCTGTAAATTCGTTTGCCCATGCTAGATAGGGTATAAAAAATAGTGTGAACGAAAAATAAAATGCCATATAGCACAGCACAAAATAATATCGATCTACGTTTTCGGGTGGCAGGCACAGGAAATAGGAAGAAGGGATTAACAGCAAGCCGCCAACTAAAATAAACAGTTTGCGACTCCCCGTACGAGCGCGCCAACGATCACTATAGTAGGCAATCACTGGATCAGTCACCACATCAAACAATCGCGCCACCAACATCACGGCAGCAATTGAAGCCAGGGCTAGGCCATAATATTTTGCATAAATCCCGGCGAGAACCGAGGCAACAGGCACCAGCAATATTGCAGCGCCAATTTGTGGTGCCACATAGGCTAACGCCTTGATCAACATCAGCCTACTCGTCATTCCGGTAGTCGGTATAGACATTGCCAGCACCTATGCTTATGGGCCACGAGATTATTGAGCGATCGCTATCAAAATATAAATGACCTTTGAGCACGTACTTAATCGCTATTGGCATGAAATTGCTCTTCAGAGTTTATTAGCTTAAAGCGCTTAGGCGGCTCCACTCCCTGCAAATACCTTACCAAATAGTCCCACTCGCGGCGTGTTGAGTAGCCAGTCATGTTATTTCCCATATTCGGCAAAACCAACATATCAAAGTCTTTGTTGGCTTTTTGCAAAGCCTCAACAAGCCGAAAAGTACCTGCGCTACTGTGTGACCTCAAACCTTGTATCAAGAGTAGCTTTCCCTCAAATGATTCAACACAATATTCTGGGTAGGTTTTATTATTCCGAACGCTTTGGTCAATGGTACCGTCATAGGTTTCGCCGAAACCACCCAAATAGAACCTAGGATCATGAAAGTGTTGTTCAACAACAACTGAATAGAAATCCGAGTGATGCAATAGGGCATAAACAGCATTGGTTTGCATTTCTGTAGTGGTAATGCCAACTCGCGTCAAATCCATATAGGGATAACGCTTAGCTAGCTGCCGTATTCCGGACATTCGATCTTCCAGATCACTGGTATAACGAAGGTCGCCAAATCCGTAATCCTGAAACGCCTTGTTTCGAAACGAGGTGCCCCGCCACTCAACCATGACAACGATAAACCCTAATGCTGCCAGTGCTGCGGGGGCAAAATAAGTGAGACCTAAACAAGGTGCTATAGAAAAGGCTCCCTGGGGAAGACCTGAGAAGCCTCGCATACTGGAAGAGTATTCAACAATCGGATATTGATCATCCGGTGAGAAACCAGGCGGTCGAAACACAACACCATAGATATCAGTCTTGCCATCTGCGCCCTTAAGTTTAACCGGCTCTGGCCACTCCCAGTTACTGGGGAGGCCTGACACATCAGCGGTTTCAATCCTGAGCACTTCTGCACCATTGCGATCAACTAGAATACTGACCGGTACTTTGTCGACCCGAGAACGCGTCACAACCATATAGCTGCCACAGGGAGATACACCACTAACGCCAATGAGACAGTCAATTTTTAAAAGATCTCGAATCCCCACAGAAAAGTCATACCACTTTACAACAAAATGATCACAGTCACCTGAGGCTAGCGTCGTGAGTACTCTCGTA
>CAJQKX010000551.1 GCA_905479025.1 uncultured Paraglaciecola sp. | reverse complement strand
TTATTGCGTTGTACTGTTATGTTGGACGAGGTTTGTTAATGATTCAGACGAGCAGATTGAAATGGTTTGTTGTAATTTATTACTATGGATGCAATAGCTGAGAACGGACTCAAGTAAAAAGCGTGACTCACTTACTTTTGCAAGTGTAGCGGGAATATCTGTTTCAAAAATTAGTCGATACATAATGAACTATATTTCTAAGTCTAGGAACCTATTATTACGGACCCAGACTTCTAAACGTTTCGCCTGCGACTTAAAACGTGGACTCAACCGTTTTATGGCACTAAGCAATTGATTTTTTAAGTTTGGATTATCTCGGTCATTAAATACAGTCCCAATGATGCGTGCAGATGTATTCTTGAGTTTATCTGTTGCACTGATAATCATTGACTCTGTTGTACTACCGGCAAGTACAACGATTAAGCATCCATCACAGGCTGCAGCAACACGTTCGGCCGGGATATTATTGGCATTAACTCTATTGATAGGCGAGGTGTCAATAATAATTCTATCAAAAGATTTTTGCCATTCTTGAATATATTGTTCAAATACACCGTGCTGTCGAATTTTCATGGCGGTAGCTCGCTCGGTAGGTGCCGTGATGCCAGTGACAACAATGGAAGTGTCTTCTAAACACACTAGATCAGGAGCATTGAATAGGCTTGGTTTTAATGTGTCGTCATCGAGCTTAAGCGCAGTCTTAATGCTAGGGCGATACATATTTAGATCAATCAGCAATGTTGAATAGCCGCCCAGCAGGCTATGTTGAGCTAGCGCCATGGCTATTGAAGTAACACCTTCGCCGGAATTTGAAGATGTGATTGCGATACTGCGAATATTTTGTTCTGACAGTAGAGAATGGATACGTTCAATCTCTACAATGGTTTTTTGAATATGCATTAGAGAACCAATAATACTGATGCTATTGTTAGCAGTTGAAAGACATCGCGAAGTCCTTCGCGGATTTTTGCTACTGTACTATCATCTTTATTGGGAATGAAAATAGTGTCTCCATCTTTTACCTCGGGTAGAAGATTTTCATCCCCCGTTTCAAAATAGAGCGCTAGATCTAATTTGCTAACCTTTTCATTACCGCCATTACGATGGGTGACACGTACGTTTTTAAGATCGGCTTTCATATTAGGGCCATCAGCTGCAGATAAAACATCTAGGAACCGCATTTTATCGGTAAACATATATCGACCGGGTGAACCAACTTGACCTAAAACATAAATTGATTTTTCAGATGATGAACTCACCCACTGCACGTTATCGTCATTATTACCGGTACTCGGAGATGCGGGCACAAAAATTTTATCAAGCGTGAGTAGCGGCGGCAGTATAGACATTTTGCCACTGTCTAGATAATGTTTGTAATTAAATAGAGTAAGATTTTCATTACGTTCGAGTTGCATTTTATTTAACTGTGCATCTTTACGGAGGCCTCCAGCCGCCTGTAAAGCCATCTGAACAGACGCATTAGAGGGGAGGATATATTCTCCAGGTTCTTTCACGTAACCCTGTACAGAAACAAGTTATTGCTTTTAGAGATATAAACATTTATGTCCGTTAAGTCACGATAAGCAATCCTGAGTTTTTCAGTAATATGAGTTGCCAATTGATCTTCCGTTAAACCGGCTACATAAACTTCACCGACTTCCGGTAGTGTTATTTGACCCAAGCGATTGACTGAGAAGGGCTCTATAAGTGAATCCTCCCCAGGCAGCGATACCTGAATTAAATCACCTGACTCAACTTGCTCGTCAGCTGAAAAACTATTGCTTGATATGCAAAGTAATATTAATAAAATAAGGCACTTAAAGTTTCTTAATAACATGATGTTAATTTCCTGTATATGTCACGGGCGTGTCTTGCTCAAAAGATTCGAAGGTAAACCTACGTTGAATGTGTTTATTAGCTATTACATACTGTTCAGCGATAGAACTACCGGTAGACATAGCCTTGATATCAAAAAGGTGAGGGCGGATACCAATGGCTTGAGAATAACATTTTATCATTTTAGTGTGAGTCAACTATCCTAATTTTTGCTGTCGAATGTTTAATTAAATTTAACGGAAATAACATTATCTACTCGGAGCAAATTGATAAGATCTTTAGGCTGACCGTTAGCGTTAATGATTTCTAACGAGCCGCCTGATGATTTGAGGCGTTTAAATAGAAATACGATAATACCGATACCTGATGAATCAAGAAAGGTGACGTTACCAATATCAAGTGAGATATGTTGTTCCGTTTCTGGTGTCAGTAGGTTTTCGAGATCATCGGCAATTTGGCTAGCACTACAACCACTAGCATCCATCTCACCAGTAATCATAATATAGAAGCCACTATTTTTATTATCGATATATTCAACATTCATCACGTTCATGATATTTACCGCATTGTTTTGAAAAAATGATATTGATCAGGATATGCATGGAGTGTGCCAAATATTTTTATTAACATAATCTCATATGGATCAATAAGCTATAGATATATTGAGTAAATTTTAATTATATTTAGGTGAGTCTTTTGGCATTTTGCAAGCTGCCTTGCAAAATGCAAGGCAGCTGGTATGGATAAAAGTAGCAATGCGCCTTTAGCAAGTTCTATTCATTAAATTAGATAACCTGATTCCTGTTTAAGAAATTGGACTAAATGCCTGTTCCAAGAGCCGATCTTTCGATTTAAAGAGATGAATCTATAGAGGAACAGGCATGAGTAAATTAGTTGAGTTGTTTTGTGATTTCGATGATTTTGCAAAGTATTCATCCTTCAATGGCGTAAAAAACTGCTCGAAGACGGGATGCGAAAACGTCAAAGAGAAGGACAAATGACAACCAGTGAAATTATGACAATTGTCGTCAGTTTTCATATGTCACATTACCGTAATTTCAAAAACTACTATCTTGGGTATGTATCTCTTGTCTAGCAAAATGCGTTTCTAATTATATTGAGTTACTCGCGATTTCTAGCGGCCATGCCTAGGGTTATCGTGCCCATGTGTGCCTACCTCACATCGCTTAAAGGAATGCCCACAGGACTTGAATTCATTGACTCTACAAGCATCAAGGTATGTCATAACATCCGAATACTTAGTCATCAATCATCACGGTGAAATTGTTACTGCGAAAGTCACGACCGGCAATGTACATGACACCCAACCCGTGCGTGAATTAGCAGGAAGTTTGACTGATAAATTGTATGGAGACAGAGGCTATTTGAGTAAAGCTTTGGAAGCGGATTTATTAGACAAAGGTGTAAGTCTCGTCACAACCGTTCGCAAAAATATAAAAGCAAAAGCTATATCGTTTTGGGATAGGACCATGCTTTCAAGGCGCTATATAATTGAAACAATAAACGACCCACTTAAGAATATTTCTTATATCGAACACTCAAGGCATCGGAGTATGAAAGGCTTTATGCTAAATTTACTCGCGGGATTGGTCGCTTACTGTTTAAAGGAAAATAAACCAAGCCTTAATTTAACTAATGTAGAGTTGAACTCTAAGGTTATCGCTTAAGCAGATCTCAGGTTAGATATTCAATCTACTGCCCTTTACATTTGAAAATAACTGCAATGGTGGCCAGAATTATGTATAGATCCATTTTTAACCAAGTGGAAGGCTTCGATAGCGCCAGTGCATAAGAATGGTCATAACCGACCTTGTTACGAACATCTTCTATGCTGCTGTCATAGCCCTGTTTAACTTGTGCGAACCCTGTAATACCTGGAGAAACACCGAAGGTGCGCTCTGTGAAAAATGGAATATCACTTTCATAGCTTTTATAGAAAGCAGGTCGCTCAGGTCTCGGACCAATTAATGACATCTCTCCCTTTAAGACATTGATCAATTGTGGTAATTCGTCAAGGCGCGTTTTACGTAAACATCGACCGACACTGGTTATACGCGGATCATAATCTTTTGCTAATACAGCCCCTGTTTTAGCTTCAGCATCATTATTCATGGTGCGAAATTTTATCATTTTAAATAGTCGGGTATAGTTGGGACATGTTCGACCGACACGTAGCTGTTGATAGAAAACCGGCCCAGTAGAATTCAATTTTATAGCGATCGAAATAAAAGGGAATACCAGTGCGCCAGACAATAATAGGATGGTTGCAAAGACTATATCAAATAGACGTTTTGCGCGGCTGGTGAAAGGGTCGATTTCGAAACTATTTTTCATGGTTACTTTCTTTTAATGAGGTAATTGACTTAACAGGTTGCCAAGGCTTTTTACTACTATTTAATAAATAAGTTAGAGCGCCAATTATCCCGGCTACATGACCGCTGACTAGGTAGATTAAAACATTCAGTAATTTGTTATCGAATTTTAAAACGAGTTGTATCAAAGCAAGCAAGTAGAGCGAGCCTTGGGCGACAGCTAATAATAAAAATACCAAGGAGTAGGTTGCAAGCGAGATCGAGCCGATTAAAGCGATTAACATTAAAAATGGCATTGCCACGCGAAGAGCTTTACCGGATGCAAAGGTAAATGCAATACCTTTAAAGTGCGGGTGAAGCATTCTTTTTAAGCGTAATACTTGTTGCATATTACCCGCTGCAATACGGACTCTGCGTTGCCAGTCCATTGAGTTGTT
>CAJQKX010000550.1 GCA_905479025.1 uncultured Paraglaciecola sp. | reverse complement strand
TGTGCGGGTGCACTTGAGTAGTATTAAGATACGCCTTGGTAATTAATAGGACAAGATAGGAAGGTAAAAGTATTTTGTAACTCTGTAACAAAATGAGGGAGTTTGGGGCTTAGTGATTACTTTATGATTGGGTTGGTACGAATATTAATATTCCGCTTTCGGCCATAAGCGGACATTAGGCTGGATATTATTTTTTGAATATTATGCGCTATTGGGCATTTGATCATTGTCTGTTTTCAAAGTTGATGTTTTGGTAAATCCCACTGTAGGCTCTGCTAGTAGGGCTATCGTTATCCCTAACATGGACTTTGCCTGTGAACGAGTAAATTTTTCTTTGCTATGAGCTCCTAAATGACAAACATTTTTGAGCTGTTCTCTTAGGCTTAACATGCGTTCAATCGCTGTCATTTCCTCTCGTTTATCCCTGACTTGTGCCATCTTGTTTGCTGCTACAGATAAATTTTTGTCCCCACGACTAGTTTCTATTTGCTCAATAATATGACGGCACTGCATCACAGCATCCTTGTAGTGACCCGTTTCGATAAATTCTTGTGCTTTGGATATAAGCTCACTCAGTTCACCAGTTACTGGGGGAAGTGGTAATTCAAATAAAACTGTTTGCCTAAATCCAGAACTTTTTAATGCTCTAAGCCAATGTTCTCTTGAAACAATCGCATCACTACTATCAAAGCTAGGCCAAACAGTATTGTTTGCAGATGTTAGTGCACGTAACCCTATATTAACTACTAAATCATTTTCTTGCCTTTGTTCTTCAATAAAATTAATTTGCTCTCCGGCAAGTATAATTTCAAAGTTGAGTTGCTCGCCATTATTAGGAAAGTTATGGCATTGTATTATCTGAGTCGATGATGGGATCATTGTTGCAATAGGCTTTATAGGGTCGGATAACGAAAGAGATAAGCTAATATCAGAAATCAGCAACGGATTTTCTCGGCCTTGGCGGCTACCTTTGAATACGAAGTTAAATCCATATCCTCCAGCAGCTTCGCGACCACTGACAGTAAATTGGTCAAACTCGATAACATAATCACCATTGTGTCTTATTGAAATTTTCATATTTTTACATATCTATTCACTACAAATAACACTTAGTTTGTTACTCGTAGTTTCCACTATAATTTCGTTTGCGCCACCAAGTAAGTTAATGACATTCTCAGTAATCTTAGAAGCACTCAACCCTGGCTGGACAATAAAGATCCTATATTCCTTTTTCATTCTGCCACCGTGTTGGGCAAGTGAGTCTAGCAATTTATAATCACCTTTCTCTATTCTTCCTTTTGGGTCAGAGTTTAACCTCGATCTTTCACGATTCTTTAACCTTAAAATTAGTTTATCTAGCTCGTCAATCCAACGCGTACTGCGAATAGCCTGCCCACAAACCTCATAGAAATCTTTGACTCTTGACCCAGTAGTGTCACTAGAAGAAAATTTTAGATGATACAACTCTGTAACAAAAACTGAGCCTTCTTCCTTAAATGCTACTATATCGGCCACTTCATTTGCCCCATCATCATCGAATAGCACCAGATATTCTTCTTCTTTAAGTTTCTCTAAAACAGCGTATTGAATGCTATCTTGATTCTTGTCAACGCCTTGCGATTCATTCGTGATATTCACATCCCAAACCCAAGGAACTAAAGAACCTGTATCAAAGGGTATAGATGTTTGATTTGGAGCCCTCACTATATGTATATCGCCCTCTAACAAGCTGCCATCTTCAAGATAGATAAGGGGATAATGCTCATTCGCAAAATAGTCTGCCATGCGAATAAAGTTGCCTCTTCTTAATACTCTCATTAGGTCTTTTTGGTCTGACGTAATTTGAATGCGTTTGTTTACGAATTCTGCATTCATCTGAATAATTTTTTCATCATGCGATAATGCAAAAACTATTTCATTTTTAGTGCACTTTTCTGAAAGCACTCGGATTTCTATTTCATCCAATCTAGTCGTAACACCATCGAAGACGACATCTGAAGCTAAACCTCTTTCGTAAAATTCGCTAGGCCAGTCAATACCTATAGGTAGCTTATCTGGAAACTGTGTTATTTCGTTAGTCCTCATAGTCCCATTCAAAACGTCATCTGGATTGATGTCTCGATCGAGCAATTTTCCTCCAATTGATGTACACCAATTTATCCACTCAAGAACATCACTGGATCTCATAGACCAAATTCTTCCTTTATGAGAACAGCCTACAGTAACTTTTGCCCCTCCTTCAAAACCTTTGCCAAATATGTTCGATTTATATGAAATTCTCTGACGGATCTGATCTATAGCCTCTGCAATATCAATCCCCGTATACATGACATAACGTAATGCTCCTGATCGACCCCTGTTCAAACCAGCATTTTGTAAACTGAGCCTCATTACATTTCCAAATACTTTGAATACACTATCACCTTTAATCAAAGTTGCATTCCGTGAAATCTTTTTAACAACCTTATACCTAGCTCCAATTTTTGCAGAATCATGCAAACAGAGCAGACTCTGTTCCTGATCCCAAAAAATCATCATTAAATGTCGTTCAATTTGTGGGAACTCATTCTGGCGCGCCCATTTATATGGATGCTGAGATTTAATAATGGAAATAATTAGTTTTTTTTCATCGTCATATAGATAACTTTCTACTTCTTCATAAGGTTCTAGACCTTTCAAAAAAGGTTCTAACTTAACATTTTTATCCACTCGATATACAACTGCGCTTTGAGGGGGAAAGAGATTTTCTATAGCCATAGGCTTGCCATACACTTCGTTGTTTGCAACGAATTCCTGCATAGCCACTTGATTTTCAATTAGAGTTTCAGAACTCAATCTGAGCACACGCGACCACTCTGAATCTTCCATATACAAGTCGCGCAGAGTATCCTCAACTCCTGTATCACAGATATTTGCGATAAATGTAGGATCTCCAAGGTCATCTCGATCTCGAACAAACCTTCCTGCAAACTGCAGCGTGATAGCTAACGTTTTATGAATATCGTGAAATGCACAAACTTTCAGTTCAGGCAGGTCAAAACCTTCTCCAAGCATATTCACACAAACAATTATTCTGTGTTTTTTTGCATTTATATCCTGAAGTTTACTCTTACGCTTTTTAACTCCACTATGAATTAAAACAGGGGAATATTCTGGATAATTTTCTTTATATATTTCGTATACTTTTTCAGCCCTAGCACTAGGATAGCATCGAGCCATAAGAATATGATCTTTGCCGTCTTGTAAGTCTTGAGCAAGTTTATTAACAGCCTTCTCAGCTATCCTAAAATCTGCTTTAGCCTGAACCACCTCATAAACAGAATCAAAATTTATGTGTCGAAAAAGATTTACTTTTTGAGCTTCAGAGATTGGATAATTGAAAATTATTTTCCCATCCACTTTTTGTCGATCTTCTCTAAAAGGAGTGGCTGTAAATTGAAGAACTCCTTTATTCTCAAATGACTTTTTGATTGCTTGCCAAGTAGGCGCCCTAACATGATGAGCTTCGTCTAGAATTAATAAGTCACAACTTTTATAGAATTTATTTCTCAACGCTTTTTCTGAAAGAGCTAAAGACTGTGGCGTTGTTATAACGACGTTTGCTTTATTCACTAAATCAAAATCTTCCGTTGTTTTTACCCCCCCTTTTAGCATGGCTGTGACAGGATTTAATGCTTGATCTCTTATTACGTTAAGTTTTCTCAATAAGCCCAAAGCTACAAATTTTTTAAACGTTTGCTCTCTTAGACTATCTGAAGGCACGACTACTAACACTCTTTCGTAGGCTAAAGCGCAAACCGCCGCAATCATTGTTTCTGTTTTACCAGTACCAGTAGGCATTACTATTGTAGCTGGGGTTGGCTCTACATTTGACAAATGCCCTAAGATAGAAAAAAGGGCTGAAACTTGAGCTTGGCGAAGGTATTTGGAATGCTTATCAATTCGATGTATTGGAATCAGGTTTAGGCATCCAATCCAAGAACTGGCAACATCACGAAAAGTGCTTTCTAAAAGATCCTTATTAGCCTTGTTAGCATAAGACTCTGAAATATGTGCTAAATAGACACTCTCAGACTGCTCAAAAATACAATTATCTGCATCAGGGAACAAGTCCTTTTGAAAAACCATTTTGCATTCTCCTAAAAAATAAGTGCGTGATGAAATCCTAATTTGTAAAGTTGATTCGCGACAATAATTTGCATATTTCTAATGTCTGTTA
>CAJQKX010000549.1 GCA_905479025.1 uncultured Paraglaciecola sp. | reverse complement strand
TTCTTGCCCACCAGTGAGAGTAATTGTATCAGCGTGCCCAGAGGGCTGTGGCCTGAGCTGGGGGGCTATGACGCGCAATTTGATTTGCGTGGCGGCGGGCTAGTAAATTTGGATTTTTATAAACGGGCCTGCGAATACCCCGGAGTGCAGCATGTCATCATTCCTGGTGAGGGAACATTTCACCAGTTTCATGGTGGCGTGACCACAGGCGGCGAAGAGAGCTCAGTACGAACGGCCTATATTGAAGCCAGTAAAGAGCAGTATCGGGAGCTGCGCGGGGAGGAATATTCAAGCCCTCTGTCACATCCAATATATTTGGGCCAGCTACCAGAGCAATCGCAAAAGTTTTTGCATTTCTCTTCAGGAAAATGGCTGAGTTCACGAGGGGAGAAACCGCTGCAGGAATTTAACTGATGGGGCCCTCCGCTCAGCCTTTGCTGTCGGTTATCGTTATTGGCTTCAAGATGCCGGAACAACTCGCTCAAACGTTGTATACCCTTTCCAGCGCCTATCAGATGGGAGTCTCCGAACAGGACTACGAAGTTGTTGTTGTTGAAAACTCATCCAGCGACAATTTCGATGAGTCAATTTTGCCAGAATTGGGCAACAATTTTCATTTCTTCCGCCGGGAGGAGAGCGCGCACACACCGGTGCCGGCCATAAATTTTGCATTTGAGAAGTGCCGGGGTGCATCAATAGGCTTGATGATAGACGGCGCTCGCATGTTGACCCCGCGAGTCATCCAGTATGTATTGATGAGTCAGCGCATTTCGTCTCATTTTTTCACCATTGTTCCAGGCTATCATCTGGGGGAGCAAGGCCAGCACCTCAATGTGAGTAGTGGCTACGATGAGCAGGCTGAAAAGGAACTTCTCAAGTCGACAAACTGGAAGGAAAATGGCTATGAACTATTTTCCATTGCGGATATTAGTGGTGCGAACCCCCATGGTTATCTACAGCCTATTATGGAATGTAACTGTATGTTCGCCCCGGCAGAGAGCTTTAAGAAGATAGCGTATGCTGATGAGCGCTTTACACTGCGCGGGGGCGGTGCCATCAATCTTCATATGTTTAGAAGTTTGGGTCTGCTGGAAGGTAGTACGCTTATAGTGCTGCCCGGCGAGGGTTCGTTCCATCAGTATCACGGTGGCGTTACCACCTCTGAGTATCAAGGGCTGGAGCAAGAACACGCATCCCACAGTGTTCAGTTGCAGGATATCTGGCAGGGAGATTTTCATAGTCTGCGAAGAGAGCCTATTCTGCTCGGGGCGGTAACACCCTGGGCACAACCGTATCTGCAGTTTTCGTCAGAGCGATCAACGAGACGTTACAAACGCCTGGATTCTCGGGGCGAGGCTCTGTGGCAAGATGATTGAAATTCGAGTTTCGCCCAAACATTTTAAAATTAGAACTATCAGGAAATCCTCATGACCGGACAAATTTATTTACCCCCTTCCTTAAGAGGGTTTGAGCCAAAGAGAATGGTTTTTAGCACCTGGGTAGATCACCTGCCATTTGCCTATGATTTAGTGGAGACCATCCGGCCAAAGCTAGTGGTGGAGCTGGGTGCCTATAATGGCTTGTCTTTCTTTGCATTTTGTCAGTCGATGTTGGAAAACAATATTGATGGTGTGGCCTATGCGGTCGATTGTTGGGAGGGCGACAAGCACACGGACGCCTACGATGACTCCATTTATAAAGATGTTCAGAACCATGCGCGGGAGCACTATCGGGGCTTTACCTATTTGCTGAAGATGTTTTTTAACGAAGCATTACAGCATTTTGATGATGACAGCATCGATCTTTTGCATATTGATGGCCTGCATACCTATGACGCAGTTAAAGAAGACTTCACCAATTGGTATCCAAAGGTGAAGCCCGGCGGTATTATCCTGTTTCATGATGTGATGGCGAAGATAAAAGATTTTGGCGTGTGGAAATACTTTGAGGAACTGGAGGGCCAGCACGACGAGGTGTTCAAGTTCTACCATGGCTTTGGTCTCGGAGCTATTAGAAAGCCGGGTGGTGATAGAGAACCAAATCAGCTGCTGGACATTATGTTTTCAAAAGATGAAGAGGACCAGAATGATCTTCGAAAGTTTTACACCCATGCCAGCCATTTTCTGGAGGCGAAGCGTCAGGTAAAACGGTTTAAGCCGAAAGAGACAGAGGGAAAGCAGGGTGGTCAGGGGAAATCTTGAGTACAAGAGTGTTTTGTTAGGTCTTCCTAGCTATAGGCTTTGGCTGTGCCTTGTTGTCGGTCCGTTGTTGCACGCCTGCGCACCGGCACCGAGCCCTGAGCCACATCGTGACGCCAAACCCAATATCGTCCTGATTTTAATCGATGACATGGGCTTTAATGATCTTGGCGCAAACGGCAATACCAGTGTTCGAACACCGAACCTGGACGCCCTGGCGACGCAGGGCGTACTGTTTACCCGGCACTATGTAGACAGTACATGCTCGCCAACCAGGATAGGAGTGATGACCGGGAACGAACCCATCGTCCATGGCTTTACCCCCAATGGTCGCGGGATTTCTCCTGAGGTAGTCACATTGCCCGAAGCTCTGCAGGCCGTTGAATTATTGCCCCCACAAAGTCGAGCACCGCCTCAGATAAGTCTGTTTGAATAAAAGCCGTTCCATCATAAGAAAAACTGGTTTGCACAACAGCGGGATGCGCTTGTCTTGAATTCTGAATTACGTAGAAACAGTTGATTAATCGACGAAAAATAACCGACTTTCACTCCCTTAAGAATATAAAATAGATGTCAATATGGAAAACGTGAGGCATCATGTATTTTTTTTAGGAAAAATGACGTTTTATTTTACCTATACTCCCAAACATAAGGTATTTGAGGGTAATCACCAGGAGATTCTGGAATGGCTTTCACACAACAAATCAACTTAAGTCGACCAAGCCAAATCGCGTTAACCGCATTGATCTGTTCTGCGGTTGCGTTTAATTGGCTGCCCACTTTTGATGTTTTTGCGCAGCAATACTTAACAGACACTATTAGTAGTAACGCGATTGTATTTACCGTTGTGCGCACACTCAATGGCGTTATTTCAGTGGTTCAATCCGCTGAACTCAGTGTCGGCGTTGCCAGTGTAAATCTGGGTGAGATATTCGATCCGATAAACGACTTAATTGAGCGCTTCTCTGGCCTACTATTAATCTCATTAACCGCTTTGGGCATTCAACAAGTTATTTTACTCTTAACCACCTCCAGCGCGCTCAAAATCATCTTCAGCATCTATGCTGCGATTGTTTTATTTTTGCTCTGGCGGCCTAATGTCTACAACCGTTCAATTATTAACGTAGGTTTGGTTATTTTAGTGCTACGCTTTTTACTGAATATAGAGGTCAGCCTGGTTTGGCTATTTGACTGGCTCTATTTCAATGCCACCGGTGCTGAAGCGCTCACCGTGTTGGAGGCCAGCACGCAAGTCATTGAAAACATAAAAACGTCGATTACAGAAATCGACATCGGTAAGTTCATATTTGGTGACGATGCTCCGGTAGTCGACAGTGAAGGCATTAGCAGTCAAATCGCGACGTCGGTGGTGACATTGATTGTCGGTATT
>CAJQKX010000548.1 GCA_905479025.1 uncultured Paraglaciecola sp. | reverse complement strand
TTGGCGTTCCAAGTGGTTGAGTTCTACGTCACGGCAAATGACATTTCGTTTACCCGCTTCGAGCACTTTTAAACACAAATCGGAATCTTCAAAATCCCCAAGAACATAGGCCGGGTCGAACCCGCCCACTTCTTCAAACAACGATTTAGAGATGGCTATACAGGCAGCGGTTAATAACGGGCAGTCAGCCACTTCGGCCGGGTTTTTAGACAAACTAATTGGCCAGCCTTTATTTGGATGATCATTCAATAACAGTTCTGGATATTCTTTTAATACCATCGGTGCCATACCATCATGTTGAATAGAATTATCTTCAAACAACAACCGAGCACCGACAACACCAACATCATTATTGTTATCGATCTGAGCAATCATTTTATCGGCCCAGGTGCCATCTTTAGGCAGTACATCTGAATTCAATAAAATTAACTTGTCACTTTTTGCATGTTTGACGCCGATATTATTTGCGCCGCCAAACCCCATGTTCTCAGCAAGCGTAATGACCGAAAATGGTTGAGAAAACACAACACTAAGTTCTTTACCAAGCACCCCAACCGCGTGAGAAATTTTTGGGTCGTCGACAACATAAAGCACTTCATAGTCTTTTAACGATTCAAAACGGGAAAAATTTGATAGCTGATAACGCATAAAATCGTATCGACCGTATAACGGGATAATCACTGATGCTTTGGGTGATGAAACCGACCCAAAATCAACCCTTGATGAGCGACATGTTTTATCGGCAGGATAGATATTTTTAATCACTGGTTGAATGATAGATTCGCATAATTGACGATGTCCTTTACTGTGAATCTTCCAGCCATTCATCACCCGCTTGATATTCATTAAAGGACTTTCAGAGAGATTATGTATATTAGCTATTGAAATGGTGGTTGTGCTGTCATCCACTTCGATACTAAATTTCAATTTTTTAAGGCGCCTTGCTGGAATTGGCGCAACTAGCGGAATTCGAAATGTAAAACCAGGTTGTTTAGTCGGTTTGTGCTCATCTTCAAACGCTTCAGCCACATCCTGACGCGAGTAACGCAATATATCTTTTGACTCAACTTGGTATTTATCCGCAGCATCCTCAAAAGATATGCTATTCAGGTTGCCCTTATCAAGGATCCAGCCACACATAAATAACGAATCACCATCATAAAGAGTCATTTCAAAAGCAAGTTTGGCACCTGAAGGCGAAATTGAAGAGGCATCTAGTTTGGTAAACTCAGATAATACTTGCTCCTTACCTGAAGAAACAATGTCAAATAACTCTCGCTGTCCCGCTCTGTTTAAAAACTCTAGTTTAAAACCCGCGAGGTCTTTCTCTGTAAAACAATTAAGAGTAAAACCAAGGGCTTTCTTACCGGTCGCCGCAAATACATCATTTCTTTCGAGCGTTTCAGTTGTGAACTTAGCTTCACTGGAATCCAAGCTTTTCACACAGACTTCACAAAAGCTATCGTCAAAGTACCACCCGGTGACGGTAAAGCCGTCTTGAGTCAGTGTTACTAAATCAATAGTATAGGGCAATCGTTTTGGGGAACCTTTCCCCAAGATTTTTTTCGCTACTTTCTTAAGCAATGTCCAATCCTTCATTCTAGTTGTTCACTCTTTGGGCAGTCCCGGCCCAAGCGATAGTTCTGATATGGCTGAGCACATAAATCCGACAGAGGATATTATCACAGGCTATTGAGCGACTCTATATAAGAACAGTATCAGTCCCAAATAATTAGCTTTCAATCGTTTTCAATTTTTCCGTTGAAAATCTACTGGGCACTCTCCGCAGGAATCAATCTCCCGGAGAACATTGTACAACCGTTTGGTGAAGTGGATGTGGCCTATTAGGATTGTGAGTTCAACTGGTCAATGCAACACACTGGTTAAATCGCTCTGCTGGTGTCTCATACTCTAACGTCTTTCTTGGTCTTTCGTTTAGTTGTCTGGCGACTTGGCTTAATTTCTGTTGAGAATGCTCATTTAAGTCTGTTCCTTTTGGGAAGTATTGACGCAGTAAACGGTTGGTATTTTCATTCGAGCCTCGCTGCCACGGCGACTTTGGATCGCAGAAGTACACTTGAATATTGGTAGCGAGTGTGAACCTTTTATGATTAGACATTTCGCACCCTCTATCCCAAGTTAATGTCTTATATAACTCGCTTGGTAATTTTTTGGATTGCTTGATTAGCGCGTCAATTACGGCGGCGGTTTTATTACTTGAAACCTTGGCTAACATTACATATTGGGAGTGACGTTCGACTAGAGTCGCTATATAACTATTTCCTGAGCCTGCTATCAAATCACCCTCCCAGTGCGCTGGAACAGCTCTATCTTCTACTTCAGGCGGTCTTTCACTGATATTAACTGCGTCTACTATTTTACCTAAACCTTTACCTTTTAAGGTGGCATGTTTAGAGCGTCTCATGACGCGTTGAGACCTCAAATGTTTTAATAGCTCTTTCTTTAAAGCCCCTCTTGTTTGGATATATAGCGTTTTGTATATTGTTTCATGAGACACATGGAAGTCCTTATCAGAGTAGGTGTGCATGAGCCAACCCGCGATTTGCTGCGGAGACCAAGTTCGATGTAACTTCATCGCAACCAACCGTGCTAAGACTTTGTTTAAAAGGAGTTTGCATGGCTTTGGCCTTTTCGCGCGCTCCCATGCGGCCGTGTCGGCTTTATTCGCTCGATATTTTCCACGCCCACCATTTCGATTCACCTCTCTAGATACAGTGGAAGGTGCTCGATTTAGCTGTTTGGCTATTTCACGAATTGATAATTTTGATCACAAACCGCGAGATATTTCTTCTCTTTCTTGAGGTGTTAAATGTGACGCGGATCTTGTTGTTTGGCGAGGCCTTATTCCGCCTTCCCTCGAAATAATTC
>CAJQKX010000547.1 GCA_905479025.1 uncultured Paraglaciecola sp. | reverse complement strand
GATCGCATGTTAGACATGGGCTTTATTCACGACATCAAAAAGATAATAAAGTTGTTACCTCAAAAACGACAAAATTTGATGTTTTCAGCCACTTTTTCTGATGACATTAGAAAACTAGCCAAAGGTTTAGTCAATAACCCAGTAGAGATATCTGTATCACCTGCCAATACTACGGTTGACTTAGTTGAACAGTGGGTGTACCCAGTAGATAAAAGCAAAAAATCCCAACTACTTACCCACTTGATCAAACAGAATGACTGGCAACAGGTACTTGTTTTTAGCCGCACTAAACATGGTGCCAACCGCATAGCCAAGCAACTTGAAGCACACGGCATCAGCTCAGCAGCAATTCATGGCAACAAGAGTCAAGGTGCACGTACCAAAGCACTCGCAGACTTTAAGCAAGGTAAAGTAAAAGCCTTAATAGCAACTGATATTGCAGCCCGTGGTTTGGATATTGATCAATTACCACAAGTAGTCAATTTTGATTTACCCAATGTACCCGAAGATTATGTGCATAGGATTGGGCGTACTGGTCGCGCTGGTGCAACAGGCCAAGCAATATCGATGGTGACACAAGATGAATTCAAGGAATTAGTCGATATTGAAATATTGATCAAACAACTTATTCAACGCAAAGTTACTGCTGGTTTTGAACCCACTCAGCCTCTGCCTGAATCAAAACTGGGTCAACGAGCCATTAAAGCCAAAAAGCCTAAACAAGCTCAATCTGGTCACAGAGACGGTCAGCGTTCTGGTCGTAATTCCTCTGGTGGACAACCGCCTAAAAGTAATCAAGCACGGAATAAAAATAAGAGCCAGTCCAATGGCAACTCTGGTAATCGTTAACATATAGTCCCCCCAAATAATGGCTCAAATTTTAGATTATATTTTAGTAACTTATTTAGGATAGATAATTCAAATATTGAAAGTGAAGGTGTCTAACACCTGCACTTTCATCTCCCCAATCTCTATATATTTGCAGTGAGTATCCTGTCCAGATGATTAGCAAAATTCTGCCTATCACTTTGATTTAAAGGGGCCGGGCCGCCTGACTGTTCACCGCTGGCGCGCATAGTGTCCATAAAGTCGCGGATATTGAGTCGTGCGCGTATGTTCTCAGTGGTAAATAGTTCTCCTCTTGAGCTTAATACTTGGCCACCCTTTTCAATCACTTCTGCAGCTAAAGGGATATCACTGGTGATCACTAAATCTTTGATTTCAATTTGCCGCACTATTTCGTCGTCAGCCACATCAAAACCAGCACTAACTTGCATTGAGCGAATAAAATTAGACGGAGGTGTACGAATATACTGATTAGCCACAAAAATGGTTTCAATCTTTTTACGCTCTGCAGCACGAAACAAAATTTCTTTTATCACTACTGGACATGCATCCGCGTCAACCCAAATTTTCAATTCAACACTCTCTTTTTAAATTATTAATTTTCAGAAACGGCTTTGGTAGCCACTAATTTTAATTGCTGTAATTGTTTTTCTGACAACACACTCCAATACTTTTCAGTTATTTTAAAGTCTGGATGATTATTTTGATACTGGAGCAAATTTTCAAACAAATTTTGTTGCATCTTAGCGCTTAAAGCACTCACTTTTAATTCTGACTTGTTTTGTTTAGTTAGTTCTTGCTTTAAAAACGCTGCAATTTTAGACATATCTGACAATGACATAGGAGATTCTTTTGCATCAATGTCTTCAAGCATCAACTTGTCCAGCATCTGTTTTTCTAACACTTTTGGGACTTGTCTGATTAACATTGCTTTTGTTTCAACTGCAATCAACCTTTTCTCTAACCGCTCCTCAGATTTTTGAGCATAAGCTAGCGTTTTTTTAGTTTCAAAAGACTTAGCTACCGATAACTCCTGAGTAAATCTATCAGCTTGGCTAATATCGGGAGTTCGCATAACGGGTGCATTCAATATGCCAGCATCTCCTGCGACAACATTACTGGGGTTTATAAAATAGTCTTTTTGGGAAATAAACAAAATACCCAAAATTCCAACAGAGGCCACCAATGAAAAAGGCCATTGCCATGTCTTTTTGGTGTTATTTTGTGGGTTTTTATTAGTAGACGATTGTTCTTTAATCAATAATAAAGAATTGTCTAAAAGTTGTTGTTTGGCCATTGCCATTATCTCAGCGTTTATCTGCGCACTAGGCACTTCAGCTTGGCACTCCTTATTATGATAAAGCTCGCTGATTGTTTTTTCATAGACTAATAATTCAAAAGATTCATCTTTATTATCAATACTCATTATATTGCCCTCCCCGTTTTAAGGTGCAAACATTGGCGCAGATTCTCATAGGCATAGCGCAAACGGCTTTTACTGGCCTCAAAACTGGTATTGAGAACCGTTGCAATCTCTTTAACTGACAGACCGGCCTCTTCTTTTAACAAAAAGCTGTCTTTTTGTGCATGAGGTAATTGACCTATACACTGTTTTAAAGATTCAGCGGCTCTAATGCTGGTCAATATACTCTCTGGCTCGTTGTCCATTTGTGACTGTATAAATTCTTGAGGTGACTCATCTACTTCTTCGTCATGGCTGCGAACTACTACTTTATTAACCACAGACAAATGACGCACATGATCCACCAACTTATTGTGGGCTAAGGTGTATAACCAAGTGGTAAATTTTGCCGATGGTTTATAGTGTTTAGCTTGTATTATCACTTTATTCCATATTTCTTGATACAAGTCTTCTGCCGCACTTGGTTCACGAATATGCCGCATAAAATAGCGATACAACCCACCTTTGTGTCTGTTATATAATGTTTCAAACGCCCGCAGATCACCTGACGCGTATAGTTGCATCAAACTTGCATCTGTTTGTTGTTGATAATCTGCTGAGGCAGCGATGGGTTGCACTGACTCAGCATTATTGGCGTAAAGGTTTACAGATAGTTTCAATGGACGTTCAACAATGTAGGCTTAACCTTAATATTGCCGGCAAAACCTTGAAGATTCAATTCTACTAATTGTAAATTTTCATCAGGCTGATTAGATATACTGACTTGTAAACTGGCGCTGCTGCGAACCAAGTTAATAAACTCAGCTCGATAACCAAACTCGTCTTTACCTTTTGCCCCCTGCGCTAACTCAATAATTTGTTGATAACTCATATCTTGCCAGAAATGACTCTGTTTTAACAAATGGGCAAACCCTACTACGCTAGTGGCAAACCTAAAATCGTCAGATTGTTGTTTAAACTCAGTGATTTGATTCGCCATCACTGCTTGGGTGATTAATTGACTTTTTTCGCTATTAACTGGTTTGTAACGCAGTTTTACCAAAGCCAACTCATCAGAAAATTGGTTTATCTGTAGATTAGGATCATTCTTAATTTGTACCTGTTGATAACGTAATGGCTCAAGATAAGTATTGTTAGATGTTTTTAATATCAGCTCATATAAAGCAGTGACTGTATGCCCTGCACCTATTTCACCTGCATCAACCTTATCATTGTTAAAATCTTCACGTTTTAACGCTCGATTTTCATAACCTAACAGACGGTATTCGGCTACTAAGTCAAGATTAAATTCGACTTGGATTTTGACATCTTTAGCAATGGTCAAAAGTGTAGCATTCATTTCATCGACTAATACTTTTCTAGCTTCATGAATATTATCAATATAAGCATAGTTACCGTTACCTGCATCGGCTAATTGTTCCATAAGATGGTCGTTGTAGTTACCTTGCCCAAACCCCAAAGTTGTTAAGGCAATGCCTTTCTGACGTTTGTGTTTGATCAACTCGATTAATCGTTGATGATTTATCACACCCACATTAAAATCGCCGTCGGTGGCCAAGATAACTCGGTTAACTCCGCCTTTTATAAATGCCTGTTCTGCCATACTATAGGCTAACTCAATACCTGCTTGACCATTAGTTGAACCTCCGGCCGACAGACTTGACAGTGCCTGTTTAATTCTGGCTTTGTTATTACCTTGAGTTGGTTCTAACACAACCCCTGACGCACCTGCATAAACCACAATAGATACACTGTCTTGCTCGCTTAACTTACCGGTTAACAGCTCAAGTGAACGGGTTAATAATGGTAATTTGTTTGGCTGATTCATCGAGCCCGATACATCCAATAAAAACACCAAATTTCGGCCTGTAATCTGACTAACATCTGGGGTAAAACCTTTTAGGGCAATACGCATAATATGCCTTTGTTCTGCCCAAGGTGAAGTGGCAATAGCGGCATTGATACTAAAAGGGGCATCAGTTCCACTTCCATTTTCACTTTGCTGAGGATAGTCGTAATCAAAATAATTGATAAATTCTTCAATTCTTATGGCATC
>CAJQKX010000546.1 GCA_905479025.1 uncultured Paraglaciecola sp. | reverse complement strand
GTTAACACCAGCAGTAACCCTTTATCTTCTTGAGCCGCTGCGATACGTTCATCTACCTTGGCTTTTTGTTCTTGCAAACGCGCCTTGTGGCGGTCGTTATCTTTTTCATCAGTCATGGTTTTACTCTTTGTTTGTTTGTTTGTATGTATGTATGTTTGTTCAGTGATAAATGTGTGTATTTTTTGCCAGTCTAAATGTGTCATACAGGCATCGGCTAGACGGTCTAATTCATATTCTTGATGGCTAACATAGCTGTCGACTTCGTCTGTATTTACTCCGGCCCAAGCGATAATCTGCTGCAACGCTTCAGGTGAGTCGAACATGCCGTGTAAATAACTGCCTGCCACTTGGTTATCTGCGCTGACACAGCCCTCAAGTTGCCCTTTTTCTAATTGCTTGTCGTCTAATTGTCCTTTGCCTAGTTGCCCATCATCTAATAGTGCAAAAGCGTTAAAACCAGTTTCTCGTTCAGTGTGTCCAACATGTATTTGATAGCCTGAGATTAACACTTCGATATCATTATTGTGAACGTCTGCTTGTAATATTAATCTACCCTTGCTGAGAGTCAGCTGTTTTTCAATCTGCAGTGTGGTGCTTATAGGCAAGTATCCCAGTCCATTAGACGAGCCCATTGTACCTTCAATGCCTGTTGGGTCGTGGATGGTTTGCCCCAACATTTGATAACCGCCACAAATTCCTAATACTTTGCCACCGTAACGCAAGTGTTTGGCAATATCCTTGTCCCAGCTAAGTTTGCGAAGCAATTCTATATCTGCTCTGACATGTTTACTGCCAGGTAAAATAATAAGATCAGCTGCGGGTATATTTTGGCCTTGGCGCACAAAGGTCAGTTCAATTTGAGGGTGAGTCCGCAACATATCAAAGTCGGTATGATTGCTGATCCGTGAGAAAACAGGTACCGCAATACGCAAACGTATATCGTCTTGGTCAATCGTTTGGTTGGCTTGAATGGCGTCTTCTTCAGCCAATTGTAAGTCCATTAAATAGGGCAAGACCCCTAAAACCGGTTTATGGGTGCGTTGTTCTAACCAGTCTAAACCACTTTGTAATAACGCAATATCACCACGAAATTTATTGATCACAAAACCTACCACGCGGTTTTGTTCACTTGGGGAAAGTAAGTCTAAGGTGCCAACTAAATGAGCAAACACACCGCCTTTGTCAATATCTGCCACGATGATCACAGGACAATCAACCGCTTCGGCAAACCCCATATTAGCAATGTCGCCCTCGCGTAAGTTGATTTCCGCTGGGCTACCCGCTCCTTCAACCATAACGACCTGATACTGCTTAGATAAACGCAGGTGGGAGTCTAGCACCGCTTGCATCGCTATTTTTTTGTAATCATGATAAGCCTGAGCCTGCATATTACTGATGGCTTTACCGTGAATAATCACCTGAGCACCGGTATCGCTGCTTGGCTTCAGTAATATTGGGTTCATGTCTACATGAGGCGCTACACCTGCAGCTTGTGCTTGTAACGCTTGGGCACGACCTATTTCACCTCCGTCGGCGGTCACCGCACTATTTAATGCCATATTTTGTGGTTTAAATGGCGCGACTTGATACCCCAAACGTTTTAAACAACGACAAAACCCAGCCACCAACACACTTTTACCTGCATCGGATGTTGTGCCTTGTATCATTAAAGTGGCGGCTTGGGTGTTGGTCATTTTTTATTCAAAATCTGCTTGCCCAAAGTCTGCTGGTAGGCCAATAAAAACCACACTCGGTTTAGCGTCTGGGTAGGCAGGAATAACGATACGGGTCAAACTGGCATGACCTATTTGTAATTGGCTATACCATTCCCCTGATCGCCAGTCTGTGGGCAGGATGTGGGCCAATATTTGCCTGATAACACCACCGTGGCATACCACTAAGTTGTTTTGTCCTTTGTGTTGTTTGCACAGTGACTGCCAACTTGCTACGACCCTATTATGAAAGGTTTCCAGTGACTCTCCCTGAGGCGGCGTATTATGGTCGGGATCTTGCCAGAACGAGGTCATTAATGGCCATTGCTGGGAATGGTCGTCAAACTCAATTCCGTCCCACTCGCCAAAATCACATTCTTGCATACCTGATTCAATCTGTAATGTTAGTCGATGGTCGGAGGCCAGCTCTTTGGCAAAATCACGGCATCGTCTTAGAGGTGAGCTAATGATATTGTCTAAATTATGAAGGCGATTAGTCTGCTGAAACATCTGTTGCCAGCCATCACGACTTAAAGCCACATCTGTTCGACCATATAAAGCCGCAGGTCCGTCTATTTGTCCATGGCGCACTAGATTGAATTGAGTGTCGTTTGACTTATTAATATCGTCTGTCATGTTGATGTGCCTTTTAAGGTCATAGGTAGACCTGCTGCAATGAATGTCACTTTATCCACACGGGCTGCCAAAGCTTGATTTAGCCAGCCTGCTTGGTCGACGAACTGACGGCTGACTTTCCCCATAGGTATAATGCCTAATCCGACCTCGTTGGACACTAAAT
>CAJQKX010000545.1 GCA_905479025.1 uncultured Paraglaciecola sp. | reverse complement strand
GGCTAAACTTGCCAAACAGCAAGGTATCAATGTTGTCATTACTTGTGAGCAGCCTAAAAGAGAATTAATCGGTGATGCCAAACAAGCCCAACTTGAGTGGCTAAAACTGGGGGCTAAAACACTGCAGTTTTCTGAAGTGGATTTTACTGAATTTGATGTATTGGTAGATGCATTATTAGGCACGGGGGTAACGGGCGAAGTCAAATCGGCCTTTCAAGATGTTATCCAACAAATAAATCAAACCGATATTCCAGTACTCAGTATTGATTTACCATCTGGAATGCAGGCTAACACAGGGCAAGCTCTACCTGTTTGTATCAAAGCGAATGTGACTGTCACTTTTGTTGCCACCAAGCCAGGATTAGTGAGCGGTATTGGAAAAGCATTTTGTGGGAAACTCACTTTTGCTGATTTAAAAATTGGTGCAGAATTTTTTGGTATCACCCACAGTGAAGCACAGTTAGTCGACTGGTCTATGTTGCAACGGCTGCAAGCTAGACCTGAGCATAGCAATAAGGGCTCTTTTGGAAAATTATTGTGTATAGGAGGTAACCAAGGTATGGCAGGGGCAATTCGACTCAGTGCCGAGTCAGCTTTGCGCTGTGGCGTAGGTTTAGTGAAAGTCTATTGTCATGAGTCAAGTAGCATCGGTATCTCTGCTGGTCGTCCAGAAATAATGCTGATGCACAAAAACCTTGAGACAGCCCTAGATTGGTGTAGCTGCATAGTTATAGGGCCTGGATTAGGCCAAGATGATTGGGCTCATCAGCAATTCTCCCGTTTATTTGAATACCTAAAACACCATCCAAAGCCATTGGTGATTGATGCTGACGGTTTAAATTTGTTGGCCTCTGTGGCAGATGATTCAAACATACAGAATACTTTGGCAGGTTTACCCTCACTAGTAATAACACCTCATCCAGGTGAAGCGAGTCAATTATTGAACTGCACAATTGCTAAAATTGAAAACGATAGATACTTGGCTAGCCAAAATATTGCTCAAAAATATCAGTCTACTTGCGTTCTAAAAGGTGCGGGCACTGTTATTCAAATGGATGGATCACATCAAGAGCCTCAATGCTTTGTATGCAAAGGGGGTAATCCAGGTATGGCAACAGCAGGTATGGGCGACTTACTCACCGGTGTTATTGGCGCTTTTTTGGCACAAGGATTCACCTCACAAAAAGCCGCTGTATATGGTGTATGTGCTCATGCTGAAGCAGGAGATAGAGTTGCCATACAGTATGGTCAACGTGGTATGATTGCCTCTGATTTATTGCAACCTTTACGAGCTATAGTTAACGGATTATGAGTTTTTCTTTGATTACCCCCATATTTGATTTATCCCCAACCCAGTATAACTTAGCAGATGAAGTAGCCACAGTCGCTTTAGCTAGAAAACTTGCTCAGAACTGTCATCAGGGTATGGTGATATATCTTGAAGGGGATTTAGGGGCGGGTAAAACCACTTTTAGTCGAGGTTTTATTCAAGGATTAGGGCATATAGGTCATGTCAAAAGCCCTACCTATACCTTAGTTGAACCTTATGAAATAGCTGACTGGCGGGTGTTTCACTTTGACTTATATCGTTTATCTGATCCTGAAGAATTAGAATTTATGGGTATTCGCGATTATTTCGATGCTGATTGTATTTGTTTGATTGAATGGCCAGACAAAGGTGCTGGCCTCTTGGCATCTGCGGATTTACACATTAGTATTGAGTACAAACAAACGGGACGTGTCTTTACAATGCAGGCCAAATCTGCAAAAGGCTCGGATTTGCTTAAGCAATTAAACTAGAAAAATATTAATGCAAACGTTTTGGTCCAAACAACTGAATGTAATACTTACCAGTTTTTTACTGATGGCTTTTACTACAGCAAGTTTTGCTAACAATACCATCGAAGGACTGCGTATTTGGCCTTCTCCAAACACGACACGTTTAGTTTTCGATTTAGCTGATACACCTACATATACTTACTTCACATTAAAAAATCCGCAACGATTAGTGATCGATATAGAAAACACACCCAGGAATTTCGATTTTAAAAAGGTTGCGAATGAAAGCAAGCTAGTCAAAAAAGTACGCTACAGCACAGCCAAAAACCCTCAATCCGTTCGAGTAGTTATTGAGTTAAATAAAAAACTTAAAAAAAATATTTTTGCTTTACCTCCCACCGCACCCTATGGCAATAGATTAGTCATTGATCTAAACGACTCAGACTCTGCAGCACAAAAAATTGTGTTGAATTCAAAATCTACGACAGACAGGGACATCGTGATTGTTATAGACGCGGGTCACGGTGGAGAAGATCCGGGCTCAATTGGTCCAAGTGGTAGTTATGAGAAAGATGTCACTTTAGGTATAGCTAAAAGATTAGAATCTCTAATTGGCAAAGAAAAAGGTATGAAAGCGGTGATGACACGTGCCGGTGATTACTATATTTCACCGAATAAGCGGCCTCAACTTGCTAGAAAACACAAAGCAGATATGTTTGTATCAATCCACGCAGATGCTTTTACCACACCTGTTCCTAGAGGAGCGTCTGTGTGGGTTTTATCAATGAAAAGAGCGAACACTGAACTGGGTCGCTGGCTGGAGAATACCGAACGGCATTCTGAATTATTAGGCGGAGCCGCTGAAATTATTCAAGATACTGCAAATGAACGTTATTTAGCTCAAACGTTTCTCGATATGTCTATGGACCACTCTTTGACCACTAGTTATGACGTGAGTCGTGATATGCTTAAACACTTAAAGAATGTAACATCATTACATAAAGATAAGCCACAAGGGGCTAGTTTTGCGGTGTTAACCTCACCAGACATTCCGTCGATTTTAGTAGAAATGGGCTTTATCTCTAACCCTCAAGAAGAGAAGAATCTGAATTGGTCTAAGTATAGGCAGAAAATGGCTCAATCATTATTTAACGGGCTTAAACAACATTTTAAAGGTTCCCCACCGGACGGTTCTTTGTGGGCGAAATGGAAGCAAGAAAACCGCACCCATAGAGTGCGCAGTGGTGAATCATTATCTTTGCTGGCTCAGCGTTATAATGTACAAATCAGTACTCTGAAAAAAGCCAATAATCTAAATACTGATGTGGTGCGTATCGGACAAGTACTGACGATCCCCAGCACCTAACTTACTCATTTAGCATTTACACCAAGGTCATTGTTTTGCCAATTCAAATTCTTCCATCAAGATTAGCCAACCAAATTGCCGCTGGGGAAGTCGTTGAACGCCCTGCTTCTGTGGTAAAGGAAATAGTTGAAAATAGTCTTGATTCGGGGGCTAGTTCGATTGAAATTGATATTGAAAAGGGCGGGCACAAACGTATATTAATCCGTGATAACGGTAGTGGCATTCCCCATGACGAACTTGCGTTAGCCCTTAGCCGCCATGCCACTAGTAAGATAGCCAAGTTAGACGATTTAGAAGCCATTTGTAGTTTAGGGTTTCGTGGTGAAGCCTTGGCTAGTATTAGCTCAGTTGCACGCTTAAGTTTAAGCTCAAAGCCCAAAGATCAAACGCAAGCCTGGCAAGCTCACTGCGAAGGCCGTGATATGCAAGTACAACTCAATCCAGTTGCACACCCCGATGGCACTAGTGTTGATGTCGTCGATTTGTTTTTTAATACACCCGCCAGACGCAAATTTTTACGTACCGAAAAAACCGAGTTCGCACATATTGACGAAGTAGTCAGGCGCATTGCACTGAGTCGTTTTGATGTGAGCTTTAGCCTTAAACATAATGGCAAGTTACTGCGTAAATACCCAGCAGTGAAGGCACAAGACACTGAGTTAAAACGTATCGGGGCTATATGCGGCAAAGAATTTTCTGCGCAAAATATTGAATTAAATAGTCAATATCAACAATTTGAGTTAAAGGGTTGGTTGGCCCAACCAGAACAAGCCAAAACCCAAGGCGACTTTCAATATTTTTATGTAAATGGCCGTATGATGCGTGATAAGTTAATCAATCATGCGGTTCGCCAAGCGTTTGAAGGGCTTATCGATGCCGATTTATATCCAACTTATGTGCTGTATTTGACCCTTGAGCCAAACCAAGTCGATGTAAATGTTCACCCCGCCAAACATGAAGTGAGATTTCATCAAGCACGTTTAGTGCATGATTTTATATATAGAGCACTAACGGATTCGCTGAATCAATATTTTCAACAAGGACAGCAGTCAAATCCTGAAGTAAACGTATTGCCACAAGCACAGCCCAATCATGATTATATTCAACCTCTGCAAAGACCAAAATCTGAGACTGTTGACGAAAATTTACCCAACTATACGGGTATAGGTTCTCACTCTTCTGATGTTACCGGCTTTCTGGCAAACAAAAGCATGTCTGAACACCTAGTCAACTCTTCACAAGTTATCAATCAATCTTCAAAAAACTATCAACAATTGATGACCCCAACAGCACCTGTTAATACATTGTCCAGTTCTAAAGAACGTTCAACTATAGTGACTCGGCAATGGCTCCAAGTAACGGATAAGAAAATTTTGCTCAAAATAGAACAACAATTTTATTTACTCGAGACAAGGGCATTACATCTTAGCGTGATATCAAAACTCTACTCAGAAGCGATGCCAGTTAGCCAACCTTTATTGATGCCTATCTCGATAAAAGCCACAACTGATTTACTGACGCAAGCCAAAATACTCTATCAGCCACTTTTGGAAAACAGCGTAGAAATTGGCTGGACACCCAATCGGATTATTTTACGTAAAGTACCTGCAGGGTTAAGACAGTTTCGATGGGTCGAGTATCTAGAGGATATTTTGAGATGTATAGAAACAGACAATAAAAAAGTACGTGAACACTTGTTAGCTAGTATAGTTTCAAGTGAAGAAATATCTCTTAGTCAAGTGCAAGAATTGTGGCAACAATTTGTTCTTTCATCTGATAACTTAGAACATGATATTGCTCTGATAGGTAAACAAGTGCATTTAGATGATTGGCTCAATGCAAATGCATGAACATAAGATCATAGGCCCCGCCCCTAATTCTTTGCCACCTGCGTTATTTTTGATGGGACCTACCGCGTCTGGAAAAACAGGCCTAGCAATTGAGCTTTGCGAAAACCTGCCGTGTGAAATAATAAGTGTTGATTCTGCATTGATCTATCGTGACATGGATATAGGTACGGCTAAACCTAGTGCAGCTGAATTAATAAAAGCCCCTCACAAATTAATCAATATTTTAGACCCTTCACAACGTTATTCAGTGGTCGAATTTCGTAAAGATGCTCTATTGGCCATGCAAGACATCACAGCAAGAGGAAAGATCCCACTATTAGTGGGCGGCACGATGATGTATTACAAAGCCTTGATTGACGGACTTTCACCATTACCAGAATCAGATCAAAGTGTGAGAAAGGCTATAGAAGCAAAAGCTGATGAATTAGGTTGGGATAAATTACATCAACAATTAGCCCAAATAGATCCTACTTCAGCTAAACGTATCCACCCCAATGATCCTCAACGCTTAATCAGGGCTATCGAAGTATATCAACTTACTGATCGCTCTATGACTGAGTGGATGTCAACCAAGTCTGAAC
>CAJQKX010000544.1 GCA_905479025.1 uncultured Paraglaciecola sp. | reverse complement strand
TGATAAACCGTCTTTTTAAAGAGTTGAAATTTCCAGATCATCCTTTCAAACAGGCCCCGCCAACTAAGCGGCAATCAACCTACCCATACAAATTAAAACTCTTTAGGCCGATAATCAGCGAGACCGCGTCAGGCCACTACACTTTCAATGGCGAATCATTTACCATGAGGCTGACTTAGGGATCTTCGATACTATTAAACTATTAAACTATTAAACTATCAATTGCCCATCCATGACTGAAACTTTAACAATCTTTAACGACACATCTAGGTTTCACCACCCATCCAAAGATAAGTTGAATATCTGGACTTACTGGGAAGATCCTCCTGGTAAATCCATACCCGGATACCTTGAACTTTGCCTAGAGCACATAGTAAAAATCTGCAAAAATAGTAATGTTCATTTGGTGACACCAGAGAATATTTCCAGATACATACCAGAGCCACAGGTCGACTTAGATAGTATCATCTTAAAAGATCGCTCAAGCGCAATAGCCTTAAAGGCAGACTTTATACGCGTAAGCTTGTTGCATGAATATGGCGGGCTTTGGCTCGACATTGACTGCATCCCACTGATCGATCTAAGCGCGCCAGTTCGCCACGCATTAAATCGCGCCCAGCTTGCGTGCATGAAAAAAACCTCTAAAAGCCCTGCTTATTTCACCAATAATTTTTTGGCCTCTACAGAAAAAGGCACGCTAATCGGAGAATACCTATCCCAAATTACAGAAGTAATAAACAAAAAAAATCGGCTTGGCGAAACGTACGAATGGACTGAGCTTGGATCAAAGCTCCTAACGTCAATTATTGAAAAAAACCCAACCGAATCAATTTATATTTTTGATGAGGATCGAATTCACCCCTTCGACTTTACCCAATCCAAAATACTGGAAACTGCTTTCGCAAGCGATGATGATAAATCACCATTACCATGCAAAACACTTTGCGTAATGCTGTACAATCAAAAATTAAGTGATAATTTTAAAACCCTATCAAAACAAAAAGTAATGCAGTCCAATACCCCTATCAGCTTTTTTCTAAACAAGGACGATTACACAAAAAAAATAAAAAATGACTTTGTAGACTGGTCACTGTCGCAAATGAAGTCAAAAACCAACAGCCCCGAAATGATAGGTAATGAGCTACTAGTATGTGAAAAATATAAATTACTTTACGCTTCGTGCTCTAAGAATGCTTGCTCAACCGTAAAAGCTTTTTTAGCATCACTCACAAAAGCCGAAGAATTTTCAAACGCCTCACCACATTACAAGCACCTCACTAGCTTGCGCGGAATAACTGAATTCAAGAAAGAGCGGGCTTACGACATGCTTTTTGGCGATAGTGCATTCCGATTCACCATCTCCCGCAACCCCTATGACAGGGCAATATCATGCTTCCTTAATCGCGTTGACCACTTAGGACTTGAAACTTACGACAATGCTGAATTTGCAGCGGAAACTTTCAAGAAAAATAGAGTGCAGATCCTTCGATGGAAGATCTCGCAAAACAAAGAAGCCGTGCAAGACAATAGAAAAATAGATTTTTCCGACTTTATAGAATTTATATGTCAACAGGATTTTCGTGATATGGATCGACACTGGGCGTCTCAAGCGGACAGTCTTCATCCTGAATTAATTAATTACGATTACATAGGTAAGGTAGAAACGCTAGAACATGACCTGCGAACGATCATGAGCATCAACCACATTAAAACACCAGAATCCTGGTATAAAAAACGGTTAAACACTTCATTTAAGAAAGCCCAAAGAGACAAATTTTTCAATGATGAACTACAGATGCTTTTTTTAAAAAAATTCAAAAAAGATTTCGATACTTTTGGTTACTCATACTTATTAGCTGAACATTAATGGCGAACGCTTCGAATCAAAGAGTTAATCAAGGTTGCGCTGCCAGAGGTTTTCTTTCCGCACTAACGAGCTTAACTTTCTCGCATTTGGGCGAAAACACGGCATAACAAGCCCACTTGACTGGCTTTCCGAAATATGGGACCCAAAGCCCACCTTGGAAATAAATAGATTTTGATCAAGCAAATGCCAGGGGACCTATCACTACTCGAGCCTAACGCCGCGTCGCTCGCAGGCCAAACTACGACAGCATACCTGAACTGCAGCGAAAACCTGCTTTAATCAAACACAACTAACATCGCCTCTGAAATCAAGCCCAGCTTATACACCTTTATACTGATTACAAGCCGCAACTAAATAATCATAACGACTGTCTGCATCATTGATCCAAAAATGTTTTTCTCTAAGAGTCGGAACCATCGGGTGCGTTAAAATTTCCTTTTTAGCGTCTTTTGTCACCCCAAGAGAATCCACACTATTCTTCCTATTTAAATTTGCAAAATTTCCCTCCTTTTCTAATTGATAACCTAACGTATTTGTTGGAGTCCAACTCTCGACAATTTCATTTGTTTGATCAGTCGGGCTGCCCTCTAAAAAACCACATAGAGCATTTAGAGAAAAACTTTCAGGCGAATCAACGTCAATCAAAAAAAATCGCCCATGAAGATGCAGCTTCTCATACAAATGAAGGCATGACGAGTATTGAAAAACGACATCAGCAAGATCATGCCCCCAAGATTTTATGCTGTAGTGGCTATTTATAACTTTTTCTATACTGCGATGACTTGCAACAAACCGACAGTCTGGATAGCGCTCCGCAACCTGCCATATAAAATCATCCGAACCTGGATCTTCAAATTTCATTCGCCTAATCAATTTTTTTTCTAGATAGTCGATGCCCTTCCCCTTAGAAAATTCTTCTTTAAACCAACCTTTTTCAGCCTCCGACTCGCGCGTATTATTTCTAAAACCATTAACTGCCGCTAATCGACCTTTAACATATACTGAGTCTATTGATCCAGCCAATTGCATTACAAACTGACTACCAGTGCGGCTACGCGTGGGGTATACGATGTGCATAACATTCCCTTAATTAGTTTAACGGTAATCGCTAAAATTTAAACGCCCATTAAATGGAAGACCATTTAATGGGCCACGAAATCCTAAGGTTCTAATAATATTTTATAATCAACAACTCTTAGTTTACTTGGACCGAAATTACAACGCTGCTCACCACGCTCTCTTTTCTTTACATTAATACTGCTCGATCTTTTCAGTGGACACTCAAAACAACTCGTCTCTAAGAGCGGTACATGATATACGTAGACCCTCAGCATCTTTCCATTTGGCATCATCCTTAATTTTTTCATCGCCGCCTAATCCAGAATTCCCAATG
>CAJQKX010000543.1 GCA_905479025.1 uncultured Paraglaciecola sp. | reverse complement strand
GAGAGCAAAAAGCGGTGATCGCTCGCGACTATGGTATGACAAACGGCGTACTTAAAATTGCAACTCGCGGCTCTCTAGTCCAGTACGCTCTGCAGCAACTCCATGTAGATGACAAGCTATTGCAGGGCAAACCCAGTGCCCAGCAAATTATTATTAGTAACTACAGCGACATCCAAACGTGGTTATTTCGATAATATCATCAACGAATATTTGCAAAAGCAGGCATGCATTTCGGGCTCGACAAAGTTAAGATACCAGGCTGAGCTATTAGCGCACAACGGCGTAAAACCGCCTACCTTTGACATCGAGCGTAAAAGACAATGCCAACCGATTCCTCAGGCTCCACCTCAACAACAAGCCCTTCATTGAAAGTATGTCCGCAAGCTAAACACCCATAGCAATCTAACACCTCCTCATCAAGCACCTCACCAATTGACTGACCTGCAGCACCTCCAGTAATGCCGCCTACAACAGCCCCAATTACAATGCCTATTCCGGAACCTGCAGGGCCTGCAACCATTCCCACTGTAGCCCCAGCTCCAGCTCCATTAGCTGAAGCAGCTAAACTACCAACCACACCAATAATTGTTCCTGTTATGACTCCCGCTTTCTTACCTAGACTGCGAGTTTCAATTTGAGTTGATCGGCATTTTGGGCATTGATTAGCCATACATATTTCCTCTATAAAAGTTATGAAGGACTAGATAGCTCAACTCAGAGAGGTGATATATGTCTGACAACATTTAGGATTGATCGAACTTACTGGATCTCATGAACCTCTTTATCTTGGCTTTGTTGACTATATCGACCCAAGAAAAATTAACTCAACAAAAACTCAAGGTTACTTACTGTATACCGACTGAAGTGTCGGCACATCAGAGCAAAAGAGTGACTCAGTGAGTTCCTGCATTTTTTTTTGATTAATATAACAATGAACTATCTCTAGAGGATCGGCATAATGACAATAGATCGGCGGAAAATCGCCATCAAAAAAATGGAGATCATCACTTTTAGAGCGGAGATGTACCGCAGTAAACGGCCCATCATTTCCGGGAAACACGAAGACATTTTTTATATCTAACATACCCCCTGTTGCCTTCAGCGCCTTCTCATAAAAAAACTGTTTTACAATATCACTCCAACTCGGCGCATTGATAACGCTGGATGCTTCATAGTATTTAGCATCCACGATAACCACTTTGCTATCACCTTCTCGCCGTAGCGCCGTATCTGTTTTCATGCCACTACGAAAGGCGTTAGCAAAATCACCATCTAATTTTTTATACGCTGGTGCAGGTAATATTTTATTTATTCCTCCCCACACATCCGAAAGCACCCTTGATAACATGAGCTCCCAGGCAAAATGAAACTGCCTCAAGCCAATCACCATATTGGACGTATCTTCACCCGAGACTTCCTGCAAATAGTCAATGAGTGATTTCACCAACATCACATCGCTATCAGAGTACACCAGTGGCAATTCCCGACGCAGTATGGACAGCATGTACTCATGGCCTCCACGTGGAAGCGGAACATCGTCTAACTCAGGCGCAGACTTCCCCAGCTTCCCCGTCAGAATCCACGAAAACTGCTCATCAATATCTCGCAGCACCTGGGCCTGTATCCTAGCCACTTCGCAATCAGAAAAATATCGCCGCTTGGTAGAAACAACATCCAGATAAACCGGACGGCCCCGAGTGTCAGGAAAAGCGGCACTGGATGCTACTGTAGCCTTCCAGTCCGGCTTGCCTGCATTGAGTGTTTTGGTGGAGCGTCTGCGCGCATATAGCCCTCGCTCTCTATAACTTTTGAGCAGCGTTGTAGCCAACCCAAGCCGCGAAGCCCCTTCCAAGCCACCCCCAGCATCCGAAAGGTTTACTGCGGTTTTTGACTCACGCCCAAACTTCTCGACTGCACGCATCAACTCTGAGGCAGCCCGAAACTTATGCGGCTCATCCATAGACTCAAGATTTATGGAACGGGGTAAAAATACTGCGACCTGGCCATCTAAAGACAACAGACCGCAAAAAGAAACCCGTGGATTTTTATCGTTTGAAAGAAGGTGATGTGATGACAATACATCAACCAGTCTTTTTTCCAGACCGGACACTTCCGTTCGATCATTATAAAACTGCAAAGTAGTCACTACTCTAGATAACATTTATGTCTTCTACAGTGACACTGGGCTCATCTGCTTCAGTCACATCTTCAGCGTTACCTGCCTCAGCAGAATTCACCGCTTTAAATAGCTCAAATAGCTGTTCGCTAAATACAGGCTTGCCACCTTTAAACTTATCTACAAGCTGGCCATAGTTTTTAATACTCTCATCAAACACAGATGATCGTTGAGCATGACGCAGCACGTCATCCCACAAATACATAAACAGCTTGCCAGAAAGTGCCTCAGTAGCTGAGCCAATATTGGCTATTTCTTCAGTCTTAAGAAACCATGGGCCCAACAAACGGTCTTCCGGAATTTCCTGCTCAACCAGAATAGTATTCACTGATTCAGCAAAGTCTTTCCAACTAATAGCCAAATCCTCCTCTTCATGATGAACTTTAAATTCACCCGTTGCACAGTTTGAAAAATCAACTGGCTTATACTTGAATTTCCAGCGCCGCTTGAAGGCAGTATCCATAGGCATAACAGCCTGATCACTGCTATTCATCGTCGCATAAATAGAAAGATTCCCCGGCAACCTCAACTGACCATTGCTAATTACAGAAGGTGCATGCTCTAGCAAATAAAACAGCATATCCGGATCATTAATATCAATTTGGTATTTACTAGAGCCATCAGCGTCACGATCAAGTAACTGAAAAACCTCACCAAAAACAGCAGCTGCCGAAGCTCGATTAATTTCTTCAATAACCAAATAACAATGCTCACCCTGATTGTCATGAGCTAGCTTGAGCGCCTTACAAAACGGCCCTTCCCTAAATTTATACTCAACATCAGGTCCTTTCATAGACGGCTTCAAACAACCTACAAAATCACTGTATTGTGTATCCGGATGGAAAACAGTTGAAACATGTTTTTGTGCTTGGACAATCTGATCAATTTCATAACTTTTACCCGTACCAGGCGCCCCATAAAGAACTTTATTATCAGCAACGCCTCTGTAAACGCCCCTAGTTTCAGCAACCCCTGTATCATAAACATCAGAATCATCATTAACCGCAGCTAATTGGGCCTGACTAACCAAACTTGCCAAATCAGGATTCTCTAGATAAATTTCAATAAACTTATCTAAACGTCCAGACATTACATCCAGTAACAAACCAATTTTACTTACCGCAGAAGTTATATAATCAATAGAGGTACGGTTTAGCTTTTTTCCCTGAAGCGTACCCTGGTCTGCAGACCGCATATCGAGCCAAGAACTTCCATCAAGAAAATCATCGAAGCATTTACGATCCGACTCTAGCTCTATTGAATTAGCAAGATAACTCTGAACATAATCACACTCCTCTTTGGTTAATCTCTCACGCCAACTCGTGAGAGGTAACTGACGAAGAATAGAATCTATCAATGTACGATTCTCTGCAGAAGCCGATGCTTTAAAAGCATCGACAATTCCAGCATATTCTTTGAGTGCCAGAATATAATCACCGCAATGCTTAATTGTCGCGAACCATTGAAACGGCAAAAATGCTACATTGCCATTTTGACTCGTAACTCTTAATCCCCAATCAAATACAACTATCGTTTCCTTAGATACAGCACCATATGCTTGTGCAATCTTTGACTTTAGTTGGTCCGAAATAATTATCTGTAAATTGTTTGATGAGGCTATATTTTCCTCGGCAGCTCTCTTCAATCCTTTTAGATCTTGTAACATTGATAATCACCTTGCCTGTTTAAACATACAGTGTTATTCTCCCGGTCAAATACCGGATAACCTAGAGCCGAAAAAAGTGAAAAAATTTAGCCAAATCAATACTATAGCCAACTCAATCAAAAGTACACGTCAAAAGCTAGGTTTAGGCCGTACTGAATTCTCTAATTTGCTTGGCATGAACTCAACTGGTGAGAGAACAGTAAGAGGCTGGGAGACAGGCGAACACAGGCCAAGCCCTTCAAAAATTGATGCCATCAATAACCTTGAACAAAAACTAATCAGCATTAGAGAAAATGCGCCATTCAAATATGATGAGAGCACACCTGCCAGTTTTAAATTTATCGACCTATTTGCAGGAATTGGAGGAATCAGGCTTCCATTTCAAGATTTAGGCGGTGAGTGCGTATTAACATCCGAATGGGATAAGTTTGCACAAAAAACGTACACTGCAAACTTCGGTGAAGTCCCTAGTGGGGATATCACCAAAATTAAGGCTACCGATGTCCCTGATCACGACATTTTACTCGCAGGCTTCCCTTGCCAAGCCTTCTCACAGGCGGGATTAAAACAGGGATTTGACGATACCCGCGGCACAATGTTCTTTGAACTACAGCGCATCCTTGCCGAAAAAAGGCCCAAGGTTTTTCTACTCGAGAATGTTAAGCAGTTACGCGGACACAATAAGGGAAAAACCCTTGAAACTATTCTGGCTATACTCCGCGGCGAGCATGAACAGGAAATTCCTGAAGATATACCCATGTCAGATGAAGCGCGTAACGCCCTATCTCATAAGCTCAACTACCATACAGAGTTTAAAGTCTTACGCGCTAGAGATTTTGGCGCTCCCCAAAATCGAGAAAGAATTTTTATTGTAGGCTTTGACAAAGATTACTACGGACCACAGGCTAACTTTAACGAGCTTTTCAATTGGCCAACTCCACCAAAATCAAAAACCCGTTTAGGTAAAATTCTTCAAACACCTAAACAGCTCGCCAAATTAGATGACCGTTATACAATCTCAGAAAAATTATGGGCAGGCCATCAAAAACGTAAAGAAGCACATAAAAACAAAGGCAATGGATTTGGTTATTCATTATTTAATCACGATAGTGAATACGTAAACACCATCAGCGCTCGTTACTATAAAGACGGCTCAGAAGTCCTCATTGACCAAACTGATATTGGAAGACGACCACGTATGTTAACTCCTCGTGAATGCGCACGACTGCAAGGATTCCCCAACAAATTCATCGTTGACGCCGTATCTCACGGCCAGATATACAAACAGTTTGGCAACTCTGTTTGTATCAATGTGATTAGCGCTGTAGCAAAAGAAATTCACACAACCATGAATAGTGCAGAAAAGCTTATGAAGAAGAAAACCAAAAAAGTGACGAAAAAAAACGCCAAAGCAGCTTAATGTATTTAATAGAATCGAGACTGTAAAAAAATCTGTGTAACTGGCATTCTTTTAACTCTGATGAGAGGAACTATGAATGCCTATTTCCAACAAACTAATCGACCAGTTGCTTGAAGGCAACAGCAGCCCAGAAGATATTTTGGGCGATGATGGCCTCCTTAAACAACTCACTAAGCGCGTTGCTGAGAGAGCCTTAGCCGCTGAGATGGACGAGCATCTTGGTTATAGCAAGCATGAAGTCTCAGGCAAGAACAGCGGCAACTCCCGCAACGGTAAGAGTGCCAAAACGGTTCGCAGCGTACATGGCGACATTGAGCTGGATGTGCCACGTGACCGCAATGGCAGCTTCGATCCCAAGCTGGTTAAAAACGGTGAAAAGCAACTCAACGGTTTCGATGATCGCATTATCTCACTTTACGCTCGCGGTATGACAACCCGTGATATTCAGGCACATTTTCAAGATGCCTACGGTGTCGAGGTCTCACCAACGTTTATCTCCCAAGTCAGCAATGCCGTGCTCGACGAGGTCAAAGCCTGGCAGGGTCGCCCTTTAGATGCTGTTTATCCTGTGGTGTATCTCGACTGTTTGGTGGTTCGCAGCCGGGCTTCGGGCGCTGTTCAAAACAAATCGGTTTACCTAGCGCTAGGGATTAACACAGAAGGCCACAAAGAGTTATTAGGCTTATGGATCGCTGAAACCGAAGGCGCTAAGTTTTGGTTATCTGTGATGAACGAGCTTAAAAATCGCGGCGTTGACGATATCTTTATCGCCTGTACCGATGGCCTTAAGGGCTTCCCAGAGGCGATAGAAGCGGTTTACCCTAAAACGCAAGTACAGCTTTGCATTGTGCATCAAGTGCGCCACTCACTACGCTACGTGAGCTGGAAGCAGCGTAAAGCTGTTGCTGCCGATCTCAAACGCGTGTACTCAGCGGCGACGGTTGATGAAGCATTGCTTGCGTTGGATGAATTTTCTGATCGCTGGGATCAAGAGCATCCGAATATTAGCCAGTCATGGCGTAAAAACTGGGAGCGGCTCAGTGGACTTCCCAGCCTTTGCTAGACACTGGTTGATTCCAAACAATACGCTTCTTCATATTGAGCCGGTGATACACCACCGGTATGAGAATGACGTTTGATTGGATTGTAAAACATCTCGATAAAATTA
>CAJQKX010000542.1 GCA_905479025.1 uncultured Paraglaciecola sp. | reverse complement strand
CACTCTGCCGGGAACGACTAGTGCAGCCGGAGAAAAAGCTCAATTCTTAAAAGAAATCATATTAGGCGACTCGTATCTGCTTCATATAGAAACACTTGCGTCTTCAACACTTTAGCAGCTGGTTTTGATACCGATGTGTCATCAGATAGAGCTAAATCTAGAAGCACATCAATTGAAGGTCCACCTTTCATATGCGATAACAACTCAAAAGCAAAGGTGGGTGTAATTTCTGCTAATGCAAAGTCACCTAATATGATTTCTTTTAAGAATTGAGCTTTTTCTCCGGCTGCACTAGTCGTTCCCGGCAGAGTGTTATAGATGAAAAAATGAAGCGAATCCTCTCTGTGCTCATGGGCCGAGTCTTTAATTTGCTCGATAATTTCTGCTAACAATTCAGCACTATCAATTGGCTTAGGCGCCAATCCGAGATCTGTGTTCCGGCTTTTAATTTCTTCAACGTATTCTAAATACAAACTCATATACACCTCTCAAGGGCTATAACGTGCTAATTATATGATAATTAACAGGATAAAATTTTGTCGACAGCTTAACTGATTTTCAATACGTTAAGCATCATTTGGTAAAATAAGTACAATTTACATAAGCGGCTTAGGCGGGGCAGCCTCTGCGGCTTGTCCTAATGTGTTTACGATATGCAACAAGTAAATCTTGTGCTGAGTAACACACTCCCAACCGATACAAAACACTGCAACATGGGGACTTAGTAAGCAATTATAAGCGTTATTAACAAAAAGTGGAATTGTGAAGAGTGACTGTTTATCTATAATCAGTATTTATTTAAGTGATAAGTTACTGAAATTTACAGTTTTTTAACAAAAAATGACAAATTAAGCTAATCAGGGACCACTCGCAGTACTTTTCCCTGTGCGCTATCTGTTAATACATAGATAGAACCATCAGGATGAACACGAACATCACGAATTCTTTGCCCGAGCTCCTTAAATAAAGAGACCTGTCCTACCACGTTAATACCGTCCATTTGCACCCAACGTACTTCCTTAAATTTAAGCACACTGATTAAAAGATCACCGTTTAATGCCTTAAATAGTTCACCAGAATGGACTGCCATACCTGAAGGTGCGATAGATGGTGTCCAGTCTATTAGCGGTTGTTGCATATTGGGATAATCGGTAAATGGGCTAATGCGTCCACCAATATAATCATTGCCGAAGGTGATAACCGGCCAACCGTAATTGACTCCGGCTTGGATAATATTTAATTCGTCACCACCGTCAGGTCCATGTTCATTTGAAAAAATAACACCTCGCGACGGGTCATACAAAATGGCTTGTGCGTTTCTGTGCCCATAGGTAAATACATAGTTACTGAGTGAATCCACATCTTCACTTAAAAAAGGATTGTTTGCGGGAATGCTGCCATCGTCATTAATGCGTATCACTTTACCCAGAAGGTTATTAAGTCGCTGGGCATCCTCTCGATAATCAAAACCATCACCACTGGTGATAAGTAATGAGTTGTCCGGTAAAAAAGTCATTCGTCCCGCAAAATGCACTGGCGTATCTTTAAAAGGACTGACAGTAAACATGATCTGTTGCTGTATCAGTTGATTTCCACTTAACTTAGCGCGCATAACTTGCAAAGCGTTTTTGTCATCTGAGCCGACTGTATAGGATAAATACAACCAACCATTAATGTGATAATTTGGATGTAATACCACATCCAGTAGCCCGCCTTGCCCTTGAACATAAATATCCTTTGGCAGTCCAACGAGAGGCTCAGAAACAGTATTTTGACTGACTATTCTAATTTGACCTGTGCGCTCAGTAACCAGTAAATCACCATCAGGTAAAAATGCCAATGCCCACGGATAGTCCAAACCTTTTGCGATGGTTTCGATTGTATAACTTGGAAAAGACAGCGTCTGTGCTTTCGCTGACCCGAATGACAGGGTAAATACAACAATCAGACTATAAATAAACACACAAAAAGGCATAATTTGCTCGCTCTTGGACAGTAAAAACATATATCCCCAACCCGCTGTGCACGCTATTTCGAGGTGGTATAGATATAAACGTCAATGAATCACTGAGTTGATCTTAGTGCACAGTTAACGCATGATTGCTTAGTTCCTAGATCAATGCAATTACCCAAATTAAGTGACTCATATGAAATTTAAGTTTTACCTAAGACTTTGCCGCCACTTTTTAATGGCGACTATTTTTGCATTTGTATTAGCCAGCCTGTTTCATAGCCAATTTGTTATGTTCGAATTAACCTCAGTAGGAGTCACAATCAGCGTTGTAGACAGACTGAGTATGAGTTTGGATGATTTAATTGGCTTATATCCGATTTATGGGGTGGTCATAGGCTTAAGCTTTTTAGTCGCTTTTTGTATATCAGCTCTGTTAATTAAACGCTTTCAGTTACCTTCCAAAGCGGTATATTTTGCAGGCGGCGGATGTGGCGTGGCGACCGCACTTTTTGCTATGCATCCGATTTTAGACATCACTGTGATTGCTGGCGCTAGAAGTACTTTAGGGTTTATATGTCAATCCTTAGCAGGCGCGATGGGAGGATGGTTGTTCAGTCTATTACGAGGTGACGCGACAAAGTAACGCAGTTTACCGACTGAGTTTTTATGCAGAAAAATGCGCAAGTAAATGGTCAATCGCCAATCGGGCTCTCATAGGTAAAAAGCGACGATCTTGAAACACCACCCAACTATAGGACTCGCTGCGCCAAAATGTGTTTAATATTGGAATTAATCGTCCTTGCTCAGTGGCCTGCAAAAAATTATGTTGCGGCATGTAGGCAATACCTAAACCTTGTTCACATGCGTTAACCACCGCTTGGGCATTATTACTCTTCCAACGTCCCTGCACTTTTATATTCTGTTCTTGTTCTTCATGAATAAACGTCCAATGGTCATTATTCGAAATAATACAGCTATGTGCTTTTAAGTCGCTTGGATGGTTGGGTATCCCATATTGAGCCAAATAAGACGGACTGGCCACCGCCATCATGGGATGAGCTAATAACTTTCGAGCAACCAATCCAGAATCCTGTAATTTGCCATACCGGATCGCAAAATCGATACCGTCTTCGACAAAATTGACCGGTTTAGTATTAAAGTCAATATCAATGGACAGCTCTGGGTGTTGCAGTGCAAATTCCATTAATACTGGTGCCACTTGTTGTTCAGCAAAAGTGCCCGCTGCACTGATTTTTAAGGTGCCAACTAGTTTAAGTTGCTGAGAATTAATCTGTTCGTTGGCCTGTTGTAAGCCGGTGACTAAGTCTTTGCATTGATGGTAATAACTTAGTCCAGCTGATGTAAGGCTGACTAATCTAGTTGTACGTGCAAACAACGCACAACCTAAACGTTTTTCTAGTTTTGATATGTGTCTACTAACATGGCTTGTACTGCAACTCAGTTGTTTTGCCGCTGCCGAAAACCCTTGGCTCTCGGCCACACAAACAAACTCAATAATACCCTCGAAATTTGCCATAATTTACTATTATTGCTATATAACAACAGTAATTTGTCATTTCGCCATATTGTTGTCAATACGTTTAAGAATTAACATGGTACCAGCTTAAAAAAAGCGCATCATAAGACTCATTAAAGGTAATTAAAATGAAAAAAATACTCATTCCAGTCACTAATCATGCAACCTTAGGCACAACTGACCAAGCCAATGGCACCTACTCACCAGAGCTTACCCATGCATTACATGTGTTGTTAGAAGCAGGATTTGATTATGATATTGCCTCGATTAAAGGGGGTGAAGCACCTCTTTATGGTACTGATATCGAAGGCGATAGCGTAAACAAAGACTTACTAAACAACCAAACTTTACAAAGTAAAATTAAAAATACGATCCCTGTCTCCAATATAAATATAGAGGATTACGACGCGGTATTTTATCCAGGTGGGTTTGGGCTACTTAATGACTTAGCCAGCAACAAAGATTTTGCCGCACTGAGTGCCAAACACTATGAAAATGGCGGCATTATCGCTGCGGTATGTCATGGTCCAGCGGCCTTATTGCCTATCACCCTAAGCAACGGTGAAAGTCTATTAGCCAATAAATCCGTCACCGGTTTTACCCGAGAAGAAGAAATAGATTTTGGTACCATAAACGACATACCTTTCCTATTAGAAGAGTCACTTGCTCGTAACGCTGCTCGTTACAGTAAAGTGCAACCTTGGGGGGAGTTTGTCATCGAAGACGAACGTGTAATTACAGGCCAAAACCCTACCAGTGCCCATGCGGTTGGTGTAGCAATAGTGCAACAGCTAGGTAAATAAAAGAGTAAATGTGGGTAACGGAAAAGCATCTTCGTTACCCACAAACGTAATAGAAACATAAATTTAAGTGTAGACATGTGGAAAATCTGAAATCAAGCTGTGGGGTGTTTGGCTGAAACACTAGTTGAAACACTAGTTGAAACACTAAGAATACCCAAAGCACAGCTTAAAACTCTTCTCGCAACGCTCGCCTAGATGCCTTATCAACCAATGAGAACAGCGTATCTACTTCACTTTTTTTGGTTGATACCTGATGGCCAAACACTTTAACTAAGGTGTATTTTATGCCCGAGGTTAAGCGGTAAAACGCTTGGTACAGCTCGTAATTATTGAGCCTCTTATTTTTACTCGAAAAATAATTATTCTGTTCAAGGGCACTTTGCCTGCCAGGCAAACCAATAATATTTTGGGAATCGGTGTAAATGCACAAACTGATATCCCTTGCCTCAGCTACAGTAATGATGTCATCCAGTGCCCACAACAGGGTTTGTAATTCTAACTTAGTCGAACTCGTGTTTTCAAAACGTTTGATTTTCACCTTTTCTTGAAGGCTGTCTATAGACTGACTCTGTTTTGATACTATCAGATAAGCGCCATAACCCACCTTTAATTGCGTATTCACACTACCGTCTGTGAAAACCTCTAAGTGAAGCATTATTGACTCGCTCAAAATACAGTGATGGTTGAATTTTATAGCATATTGCGCACCCAATGGGGCTAAAAGTGCGAGTCAAAACAGGCTAAAATCTAAAGTGGACGTATTTAGTTTGGTGAATAACGCGGTGGGGCTAAGCCGGATATTGACTCGACACAGTCACAACAGGCACGCATTAATCTCAATGTCGCTTTTTCTGTTTCCACGTGCCGCCATATTGGTAATGAGGCTGACTTTTAACTTTTTTTTGACAGTTTAAACAAACAAAAACCCAAGGGCCTGGTTGCTGCAATCGGATCCGATACAATACTGATTCAGGTTCTGCACAGTCATCGCAGTGTTTCAGTTCCCGGTCTCTTTGTGATTTTCCCATCAATTTACGTTATAACAATTTAGCTAAAACGACAGCATAATGTGATCCAGTTGCAACCAGTTTGCCCCAAATCCGCATCATAAAATGAGGTTCGTTTTTCATCTCTTTCAGCGCTTCGTCTCTGTGGGCTTGCTCATCTGCATTACACGCTTCCATCATTTTTATGATGTCGGTCTTATCAAGAAATTCAAGCTTTGACAGAGTATTGATTTGTTGTCTGTAATGAACGTCAACAAATGACTCTACTTGGTAAATCGTGTAATAAACCCAGTTTTTCCCGAGCATCATCGACAATGCCCCCATCATGAACCCAGCAAAGATCCAAATAACAAGCAAAGCACTGCCTCTAAACCGATGAATAAGGTTTTCAAATTGAACAAGATGGTCTTTCTCTGTCGCTAAATGATGTTGTGCAAACGTGTCAATATCGGAGTCACGTTTAATACGATTGACCAACAATATACCGCGATATATCCAAACTGCACCCGTTTCTCCGGCATGGCTTGCACGAAGTTCAGCACGAATAGAGGATGCGTATCGTATGTTATCCATTGTCCTTACCTCAGGCATCTTTATTGATACCTTGTTTAGGTACTTGTGCATTACCACTTTTATGAGACATGGTTGTCAAACCGACACCAAGAACGACTATCATTAATATTGCCAAACCGACCACTGTGTAAGCTACCCAAGGTGTACCCACACTCCCTCCCAAAATAAAATGTATACATAAATGAAGTTACGCCTTGTGAGGAAAGAGGATCATATCAAGGTGTGAGTTTATCGATTAAACCACAAGTCTGGTTAAGCCTTGCCGTTTGCCTTAAAACCATTGCAATAATGACCCTACATTAAAGACTAAGCGTTGTATTTTGAAAACACTGA
>CAJQKX010000541.1 GCA_905479025.1 uncultured Paraglaciecola sp. | reverse complement strand
CTCGTAAATTCGCCCAGAACTGGGTTGTGCCATCTATAGGAACTTTTTTGCAAATACTGTTTACCATCATGGCTGTTTTGGTATTGGGCTGGTTGATGGATTGGTCTATAGCTAAAATTGTGCTATTCGGTTCAATTATGAGCTTAAGTAGCACCGCCGTTGTTTTAAAGTTAGTTCAAGATTGGGGAGAGACTCAGTCAAAACTTGGACAAAATGTTTTAGGTGTTTTACTAGTCCAAGATTTGGCAGTTGTGCCGATGCTAATTATGATTGGATTTTTAGGTGGCAGCGCCCCTACTGTTTCTCAAGTAGTCATGCAAATCGTTGGTGGCACACTTGTCTTAGCGCTGGCTATTTGGATGGCCATAAAGGACACCATTAAAATCCCATTTATCAGGTTATTAGGAAATGACCATGAAATCAGGGTTTTTGCTGCATTAGCTATTTGTTTTGGTATGGCTGCAATTACAGGATCGTTAGGACTTTCTTCTGCTCTTGGCGCCTTTGTTGGCGGTATGGTAGTTGCTACTGCAAAAGAAACCGAATGGGTCCACCATAGTTTATTATCACTTCGAACACTTTTTATCGCATTATTTTTTATTTCGGTGGGAATGCTGATCAATTTAAGGTTAGTCTGGGATAATATATTAATGCTCTCAGCCTTGTTGGTGATTGTCTATTTATCAAATACTTTTATTAATGCCATTATCTTCAGATCATTAAAACAAAGCTGGCAAGAGTCGCTTTACGGTGGAGCGATGTTGTCACAAATAGGAGAGTTTAGTTTTGTATTAATTACCATGGGGCTTACATTTAATATTGTGAGTGTCACAACGTATCAATCTGGTATTGCCTTGATTTCATTATCTCTGCTATTTAGTCCTCTTTGGATTAGTTTAATTAAATGGCAAGTTAATAGAAAATCCAATAAGAAAATCTAGTTTCAAGAAGAGAATATATTAACAGGATGCTCATAATTTTATTCTGATGTTATTTTTTAGCGTGGGATGTCAATATGCCCTGCATAAATTCTTGCTCTAACTTTTTTGCATCTTTAGGGTAACAATAAAAACTTATTTGCACATTAACGAGTTTTTCTTTGTCATTAAAGAATTTCAACTCTAGTTTTGGTTCAAATGTGTCAATACCTGTTAATATTAATTTATGCTTATCAATGATTGCGCTCTCACTAAAACTTTCATTAAATTGATAATGATTTTGTATTAGGTTTATCGCTAACTTTTTAGCTTGATCTCCAGTCGCTATCGGATCATCGCTAATATTCATTACATATGGAATCTTATGCAGTATAAAATTATCATCAGCCTCAAGTGTAATTGTAGATGCTCGCACTTATAAATCCTAATGCTCGACTTTATCCGTCATTTCGTGCTCACATTATTTGACGCTATAAATTAACTCGTGCTCTATTTATGTGACTCTATAATTTTTCGTGCTCACAATAAGTGATTTTATAAATTCCCTTTGCTCGCTTTATTTGACTTTATAAAAGTAATATTTTGGATAATTATTATTATCAATGAATAGTAAAAACGATCGTTTAAATTTATTCTTTGTATTAAGAAAAATTCATTGTTATTTTAATATATTAATCTATAGTAAAAATTATCTTTTTAGGTTTTTATTAAACTTTGTGGGTTTGGAATTAAAATGAGTAATAACCACTCAAAAACTATTGGATACTTACGCGTTTCAACTATTGATCAAAATGTTGATAAAAACAAGTCAGATCTTTTGCTGTTAGCTCATCAAAAAGAGCTAGGTGATGTTGATTTTATTGAAGACTTCGCATCAGGAAAAACATCTTGGCGTAAGCGTAAAATATTTACCATAATAGAAAACCTTACAGCTAATGATAATTTAATAGTAAGCGAATTATCTCGTTTGGGGCGTAGCATGCTTGAGATTATGGAGATTTTGTCTATTGCTGCAAGCAAAAAAATTAACGTTTACGCAATTAAAGGAAATTGGCATTTAGATCAAACCATACAGAGCAAGATTATAGCTATGGCATTTTCTATGGCATCAGAGATTGAGCGAGATTTAATTTCACAAAGAACTAAGGAAGCATTACGAGCCAGGAAAGCTTCAGGGAAGCCATTAGGTAGACCAAAAGGACCAGGAAAAAGTAAATTAGATCAATATCGCCCAGAAATTGAAGCACTGTTTGCAAATGGTTCTACTAAAGCATATATATCTAAGCGCTATTCCACTACCCCTGCAAACTTATCAGGTTGGATGTCTAAACATGGTATTAAACGTGATGGTTTAGATAATAATCATGTTTAGAAATACTTCACTTCCCATTGAATATTTAATTTCATTGCAAAATAAATTGGATGAACTTACTCCAAGAGATAATCAAAGAAAATTGTTAATACAACAGGCAGCAGATGCTTATGGCATATCAGCGTCAACTGTTAGGAGAGAGCTCAGAAATTGGAACAGCCCTAATACTACGAATAGAAGGGACTACAATAAACCAAGAATGGTCTCTCAAACCGAAATGGAATTATTTTGTCAAATTATTGCCGCATTAAAACTCAAATCAACAAATAAAAAATGTAGAAATTTATCTACAGAAACATGTATTTCTATCCTGGAAGATCACGGTGTACTGAAAGATGAATGTACCATAACAGCACCTAAAGGTATTCTTAAAAGAAGTACTGTCGATAAATATATTAAACGATGGAATTATGACCGTAATTCCATATTCATAGCACGTCCTGCCGTAAGGTTTCAGGCAGTCCATAGTAACGAATGTTGGCAGTTTGATTTTTCTCCATCGGATTTAAAACATCTAGATTTAGGTAAAAATGAAGATTCAAACAAGACGCTTATGTTAGCAAGTGTTATAGATGACCGTAGTGGCGTATCATATCAGGAATACCATCTTTGTTATGGAGAAGATGTGATGACAGCGCTACGATTTTTATTTAATGCTATGTCTCCAAAATTAAACAAGCATAATGTATTTGAAGGAATTCCGTCTGTTTTGTATATAGATAACGGCCCAGTTTCTCGCAGCAAGATATTTAATCGCGTTATGAATCTATTAGGTGTGGAAGTCAGACAACATATGCCAAAGGGTAGTGATGGTAGAAGAACTACTGCTAGATCAAAAGGTAAAGTTGAAAGATCGTTTAGATCAACTAAGGATGGGTTAGAAACATTATTTCATTTTCATCAGCCACAATCTTTATCTGAGGCAAATGAATGGTTAAGTCACTATTTAAAGAAACATAACAAGAGGCAACATAGGATTGAAGCTCATTCTCGAACAGATGATTGGCTTAAAAATATACCCACTAGTGGTTTAAAATCAATGTGTACCTGGGAAAGATTTTCTGCTATGGCCAGGGAGCCGGTAAAACGTAAAGCAGAT
>CAJQKX010000540.1 GCA_905479025.1 uncultured Paraglaciecola sp. | reverse complement strand
ATGCTTTTTGAATTGCATCTATTAATAGCTGCTCCCTAAAAGGTTTTTGAATAAACTCAGCAGCGCCATTTTTCATTGCTTCTACTGCAGTAGGGACATCTCCATGACCTGTCACAAATATAATCGGCATGCGACAACCCATTTGTTCAAGTCTATGTTGACATTCTATGCCACTCATAAAGGGCATTCGAATATCAAGTAAAATACAACCATTGTTTTTATCAAATTCTGTTCCACTATAGCTGTCTAAAAATCCTTGTGCATCCATATAACAAGTGTTTTTCAGTCCAATACTGTCCAGCAACATGCCAACAGAATCTAATACAGCTTCATCATCGTCAACTACATGCACCATGGGTGAGGAAGACACATGTTTAGTTTTATTATTTTGCATATTATTTTTCCATATCTTCTTGGCGTATGAAAGTGGCGGGTAAACTAAAAGAAAAGGTACACCCTGAATTCTTACCAGGGCCAAAGTATATATTACCTCCATGAGCATGAATGATGGTTTGACTCACAGATAAGCCCATTCCCATACCTGTCTCCTTGGTGGTGAAAAATGGGTTAAATATGCCACTACTGGTCTTCTGATCAATTCCAAGGCCGCAATCAATAACCGACACCTCGATCATTATGTTTGATAACCATTGACTGTGGATAAGAAGTGGTGCGCCTTTATGATGTTCCATAGCATCAATGCCGTTGCGGATTAAATTAAGTAACACCTGTTGAATTTGTATTGGGTCTGCTAACAGTATCGGCTTTTTGTTATGGCATAATTTTAGTAATACCTCGTGGTCAAGGATACGAGTGTCTACCTTTGCTAAATTGACGGTTTCATATATCAGCGCATTAAGATCAACAGACTCTCTCTGTGCAACGCGTTTTTTGACAAAGGTTCTAAGTCGATGGATTACTTCACTGGCGCGAATGGCTTGATCACAAATTTTATCTAACGCAGCGACTACCTTTAATTTGTTATCTTGTGTGTCGGATTGTAAAAGTCGTTTGGACGCTTGAGCATAACTCGATATGGCAGAAAGAGGTTGGTTCATTTCATGAGCAATACCTGCAGCTAACTCCCCCATAGAACTTAATCTGGAGGCATGTGATAAACGCTCCCTACTTTCACGAGCCTCAATTCTGTCTTGTTCTTGTTCAGAGATATCTCGAATAATGCCAACAAACTGTATGTCGCTTGAATTTTTTACTTCTCCAACACTCAGAAATATAGGGAATACTTCACCATTAGATTTTTTGCCCTTAACTTTCCTACCTTTCCCAATTATTTTTTCATCTCCAGAAGTCAAATAAGATGATAAATATTTATCATGTTCAATACTAAACGGATCAGGCATTAACATTTTTATATTTTTACCGAAAACTTCTCGCTTTGAATAGCCAAACATCTTTTGAGCTGCGCTATTAAAAAGCTCGATATTACCTTTGCCATCAATAATAACTAAAGCGTCAACTGCAGCATCAAGTAATGCAATCAATCTTTGGTTAGCATCTTTAATTGTACCTTGACCAGGAGGCTTATTAGACAATACTTGGTTAAAGTTTGACTCATCATGTTTAGGCATTATCAGCATCCAATATAAGTAGTTCCCGAAGTAATTTAGGCGATATTCCTAATATTTTGAGAATCTATTTAAGGTATATGATTTTACCTTAGAGTAAAAGTGGCAGCTAGACAATTAAGCTTTATGTCTGTTGATATTCCTTAATTTAGAGGTAATACCGAGATGAAGACAACATATCAAGCACAAAATGATTATTACAATGCTGCATCATTGATGGAAATTTGTATTGGGAAGACTAACGCTTCCAATAACGGACATCAGCATAATTCACATCGGGTTTTTCATCGCAGAGATAACCTATTCTCAGTGGGCGATCATTTTGAAGGTATCTATGTGTTACGTTCTGGATCGGCTAAATCTTTTATTACCTCCAGAGAAGGAGATGAACATATCACTAAGTTTCATTACCCAGGAGATATGATCGGAATAGATGGTTTTAATGGTCATATGCATAAACAAACTGTGCGTTTTCTTGAGACGAGCAGTGTATGTTTAATCAAAGAATCAGAGATAAATAGTTTGATTAAAACAAGCTCTGTTTTTCGTGACAGTTTACTGCAATCGATGAGTCATAGTTTAGCTTGCGATAGTGCGATGATGATGTGTTTAGGGACCTGTTCAAGCGAACAAAAGGTAGCCAGGTTTTTACTTGATTTATCTATGGGTTTCTCTGAAAGAGGCTTATCGGGGCGCGAATTTATGTTAAGCATGACACGTACTGATATCGCCAATTATTTAGGCATGGCGATAGAAACTGTGAGTCGCATATTTGCTGGTTTTCAACAAAGAAACATTATTGCAGTTCAGCTTCGGTACTTGTCTATTTTGGACTTTGCTTCGTTAAAAAATAGTGTTGCGATAGATATTTGTTCACAACCCTTTACGAGCCGTAAACATCCCAAACAAGTAAAGCATGCAATGAATTGATTCAAACAAAAATCACCTTTTTATTATTTAGTATTTCCCTAAGGTAAGATAATTAAGAGTAAAGATGATATTGGTCAATATTCAGTATTTCTCTTGTGCTTAATTAAGTGCCTAAAGTGATTAAAATTAATGATATTTGTTCTCGCACGCCATATTTACATTTGGAACTCAACTCAATTCAATTTTGGGAGTGCTTATTAAAGGAATTAAAAGTAATCATACATCACCCATTTGGAGAAGAAACATGAAAACTTATCAACGCATATTAGTGGCTATTGATATTTATTCTGAATATGATCAAGTACTCGAAAGAGCTTTGTGTGTTGTCAAAAACCCAAGTTATCTGAGTATTGTCTTTGTGACTTTGCCGACCACTTATTTTCAACCCTATATTATTGCAGTAGGGGGGGATTATGTAGCAGATATCCACAAACAAGCAAAAAAGCGATTAGAAGAAATTGGCCAAACCAATAATATTCCTCTAAAGCAACTTTATTTACCCATTGGCAATGCAGCTGAGGAAATTCATACATTAGCAAATGAGATTGATGCAGATTTGATTGTAATCGGTACTCATGGCCGCAGCGGTCTAAAACTTTTGTTGGGTTCAACAGCTAATTCAGTATTACATGGTGCAAAGCAGG
>CAJQKX010000539.1 GCA_905479025.1 uncultured Paraglaciecola sp. | reverse complement strand
GAGCAATTGTAAACGTGGTTACTATTTTGAACAGAGGCCAGAATGTGGATTTAAATCCACTAACCGGCACCCAACTATTAGATTCACGGCGCAGTGCTGCGGGCAAGAGCAGAACAATAAGAAACAGAATATGGTCGAAGCCTATGGCAACGTGAATCACGCCCTGACCGATGAACTGTAAAGGAGACAGAAGTCCAGGCAAATTTTCCAAGTCTAACGATTGTTCAGTATTTGACCGACTAAATACCAATGCGGTACGTTCTGCAAAACGTTCATCTGTAACAACATTGTATTCGATAACAATCAGCCCACGATGCAGTCGATCATTTTCGAAAAACATATCATGCCGGATGTCGAACAGCTTTGGTTTCGAATGTAACTTTGCAGTGTAAAAGTATTGGGCAAACGTACCCGTTGGTACCTTCAATACATCATTTTTCTGAAACTCCAGTTCTAATGGCTTCCCTTCCTGAACTATAGAAAAGCCTTCCGAAAAATAATCTTGCACCAGTGCTAGGGAATCGTTAACAAGCTGTTTCGTTGATGTGGCTTGATTATCAGTATCTACCTTAACATCTTCACGCAAATCCGATAGCCGCACCTCAAAACGCGCATCAATTCTATCTTCATGAATTTCAAGAAAAACACTATTTAGTCCAACTTATGCTGACGGGATACAGATGAAGAGTATTTTCGAGCACAGCTTATTAAAAGACTACCAATAGGCATCATCCCGAGTAGGTTTATTCGTGTTACCAGTCTTCCTCTTACGAGCAGTGGAAAACGAAATTATCAAGCTCTCGAAAAAATCGCATATAAAAATATTTCAAAGACTGATAATAAAAAACCGATAACACAACTCGAAAAAGCTATTTTTGAATGTTGGGTAGAATCGTTTGGCTTCGATGATTTTGGTATCGATTCGAATTTCTTTTATATAGGCGGAGACTCGTTAACAGCAATAAACATTGCATCAAAAGCTGCTGACCGAGGGCTCTCTATCGCGCCCCATTTAATGATTACACATCCGACGATTAGCTTAATAGCTGAAGAACTAGCAAGTAATATAGTTGAAACGGATGATAAAAAGTCTTTGCAAGAAACCAACGGCATAAACGTAAACGAGCAAATTCAGACCGAATTATCAGCAGATGAACTTGACGATTTATTCGCTGACAATAATTTCGAATAGTACCATTACTATCTGACAACCGTGAATAATTCAAAATTGAATGTTGAGGCAATTCATGATTTAACGCCATTGCAACTGGGTATGTACGTCCAGTCAACTGCTCAAACTGAAAAGTCTAACTTATATCATACCCAAGTTGTTATACGGATAAACGGCTCGTTGGATTTAACAAAACTGGAAAAAGCTTGGTGTGAGACAATTCAACGTACTGACGCTCTGCGCTCAGCGATACTACCGAGGAAAGATAAGCCGCCTCTTCAATGCATATTGCGGGAAGTAGTTTCAACATTTCAGTCTCAAGAAGCACAGCATCTTGAAAATGATCTGAATACATATTTAGAAAATGATAGGAGCATAGGGTTTGACTATAGAAAACCCTCGTTGTCACGAATTCAAGTCTTTCATACACCCACATTAAATAATATTGTGGTTTGGTCCTTTGCTCACATAATTCTTGACGGATGGTCCAGTCAATTCATTCTGTCGGATTGGCTACATATTTATATAGGATTGCCTATAACTCCAGCGTCAAAGGGGTTTAGAACCTACCAGAAGAACCTAGATGCTTTTGATAAATCCGATGCAATATCATTTTGGACCTCGCTTAAAACATCGAAAGCCAAAACAGATCTTCCTATGGCGAATAAGCAAGAAGCTTATTTTCAATCTTCTCAACAGAGAGAACTAGCCTATCGTTTTTCGTCAACACTAATCGATAACATTAACTCGTCCAGTCGAAATACAGGGATAACACCTGCCACTCTTTTTCTTGCGGCCTGGGCGCTAACCTGTTGCAGGCTTACGCAAAATGAAGAATATATTGTCGGCTGGGGAATTAACGGACGACAATATCCGATTCCAGAAATCTACCAGATGGTAGGTATGCTTATTCAAACCGTACCTATTCCTATTAATTGTGAATCAAGTTTGTCTGTTTCCGACTGGCTAGAAGAAATACAAAGACAACATACAGACGCCTCACAGCATGCACATATATCATTGTCGAAAATCGCAAGCATTATTGGTACTGAGGTTGGTGAGCCTGTCTTTACATCACTACTGGTTTTTGAGAATGCAGAAATAGCGAAAAGTACAGACCAAAGTTTTTCGATCGAATCAATTGACTACATAGATAGATCAGAGTTGCCCTTAGTTATAAGCATCCGTGGAGATCTGCAGTTTGAGTTACGAATTCTATATCGCGATGACTATTACGACGATGGGAAGGTTAAAGCTATTGCCCATTATTTCGAGAATTCAATTTCCACAATCTGTGCAAATACATCAGCGCCAGTTTGGCAGTTATCCATACTTAGTGAAACAGAAAGACAGGAATTAATATTTTCTCACTCTCATTCAGCCACCAAATATGCACCTTATTCGACAGCAGTACAGTGGATAAACCAAACATTTGTAGACAAATACGATCAAGTTGCCATAGAAGTGGGGCGCGATAAAACCTCCTACGCAACTCTTCGAATTTTATCTGAAACGATAACTCAAAACTTACTATCGTTAAAATGTGGGAACATTGTTGCAATCTGCCTAGCTCCTGGCACCAATATGATTGCTACCATTATCGGTATTCTATCAGCAAATGCAGCATATGTTGTTATTAGTAAGGATTTACCTTCCCACGTTAAAACACAGTACATCGAATCGCTATTGCAGGATCAATCGAACATATATCTGGTGAAAGACATCGACGACAAGGTTCTCGATAAACACGAAAAAGTTACCGAAGTGTATATAGATGATCTACTATCCACAGCAATTTTAGACAATAAACTCGTTGTTCGTGAAAAAATCCGTGAAAACGATATCGCTTATATAATTTTCACATCGGGCAGCACCGGAATACCAAAAGCGATACCAGTAACACATAGAAATTTAGTCGAATCCACAGCATCAAGAATCCGCCATTATTCAGAATCGCCTATGAGGTTTTTGCTTTTATCACCGTTTCATTTTGACAGTGTTGTGGCAGGCCTTTACTGGAGCTTAAGTATAGGTGGCACACTGATTATTCCGGTTGGCAGCCTTGCGGGGCAACTTGATCAACTTCCAAAACTTATTAAATCGTCAAAGCCAACCCATACATTATGCCTACCTAGTGTATGGGACTATGTGCTTGATAATACAGACGAAAACACTCTTACGGTTTTTGAACAAGTTATTTTGGCTGGCGAAACCCTTCCTCCAGAGCTCGCCAAAAAACATCATATTAAAGCAAATTCAGTACGACTTTTTAATGAATACGGCCCTACAGAAGGTACTGTTTGGTGTACTTATCACGAGGTTAAAGATAACTTATGTGAAAAAGATGCCATACCAATAGGAAAGCCTATCGACATTGCAGCGGCATATATCGTTGATTCAAACAATCGTCTCGTACCAAAAGGTGTTCCCGGGGAATTACTCATTGGCGGGCGAGGTATAACACTCGGATATCTTAACGGTATTCAGCCAGAGCGTTTCACCGATGATTTATTCCGAAAGAATGAACGAACCTATCGAACCGGAGATCGTGTTCACTGGGGAAAAGACGATAACCTCTATATACTCGGGCGTGTTGATAATCAGCTAAAACTCAGAGGAATCCGTTTTGAAGCTGAATCAATAGAGCATATCCTTGAAGATCTTTCGTACATCGACCGCGCTGTTGTTTTCATTCGAACGATTAAATCCTCTGCACCAACTAAACACTTGGAAGGAAAGTTAATAGCGGTTATTTCAGCACGAGAGAAAGGAATAGACACAAAGAAAATTAGAAATGACATCTCGTCTCGACTCAATAATCAACTGATAC
>CAJQKX010000538.1 GCA_905479025.1 uncultured Paraglaciecola sp. | reverse complement strand
AAAAGTGTCCGGTTGGACTTGACCAGAACATAGATTCCTATTAGTCAAAGTCAGAACTTATTATTTACAAGTCTCAGTTCGAGTTTTATCGAATACACTTTAAGAATTAAAATCTGCCATCGACAAATGGTTTTTAATACTTGGGATCGCATCTTCTTGATGATGATTCACATACAATAAAGTGGTGCGCCCTTCTTTGGCCAGTAATTCAATTAAAGCTAATACTTTTAGTCGATTGATATCATCTAAGCCATTACAAGGTTCATCCAAAATTAGTAGGGCTGGGTGTTTGGTCATGGCGCGAGCAAGTAAAACTAAACGTTGATCACCAAAAGATAATTCTTGAAAAGGTGCAGCAGTGTGTTTTTCTAACCCCATTAACGCCAACCATTGTTCAGCTAGTACTATTTGATTTTTAGTGGCTTGGTGATACATACCTATGCTGTCGTAAAAGCCTGACAATACAACATGTAACAATGAACAATTAACCCGATAATCTAAATGAAACGCGTTAGATAAATACCCTATGTACTGTTTTATCTGCCAAATACTTTCACCACTACCACGCTGAAAACCAAACACATAAATATCATTCGCATAACACTGTGGGTGATCTCCAGTGATCAAATTTAATAGACAGGTTTTGCCAGAACCATTTGGGCCGCTTATTTGCCAATGTTGTTGTGGTTGAATGGTCCAGTTCAGCCCACTAAATACAATGTTTTCAGTGTAGTTAACTTTTACATTGATTAACTTCACCAAAGGCGCATTGGCATCTAACGGATGAGGTGCAAAACTTTCGCTGTCTTTGTCTGGTAATACTAAGTCTTGTTGCTGCATATGTTGCAGCTGACTGATATGGGTGAGTTGTTCAGTTAAATCGTCATTAATGGGTGTTTGCCATTGAATAGCTCCTGATTGCATCAACACTAACTGCTGACAGAAGCTAGGCACCTCGCTCAAACGATTGAGTACTAAGATACATGTAGTTTCTGTGGATATTTCCTGAAGTAGCGCATTAAAGTCAATGCAAGCTTGCTTGTCTAATCCATCCCATGGTTCGTCCAGAATCAATAATTCAGGTTGACTCATTAATACTTTGGCTAACAGTAACTTGCGGGTTTCCCCAGTAGACAAAGCCCGAAATGGCCGCTGTAACATGTCTTTAAGAGCAAAAACTTCACTCACTCGTGCCAGTAATTTTTGCTCGATGACATCAAGGTGTAAACCTTCCAATAATATTTCTTCTACTGTGGTCGCAATAGGAATGATATCTAAAATGTCAGCGCAATCTTTTTGCTTCTCAGCTTCGATTAACGCTTGTTGTTGCTCAACCGACACCCAAGCAATGTTAGCCGTCACTTGGTGGCGCCCATTTAACAATTCCCCCTCACCAGCAACCAATGCCGCCAGTGCAGATTTCCCACTGCCGTTTGACCCTAAGACAACGGTGTGTTGTAACGGTTTTAACGTAAGAGAATCAATATTTAAATGAAAATGATTGGCAAAAGTAGCATGGCAGGTTTGTAGTGTTACTAACGACATAAATATAACTGTTAAAAATTTTGCAGTATCTTATCAGAAAATTAAACTCCTTCATTCTAATCCCGTCAATCTTGTCCTAAATACCCATAGCAACGTATAAATGAAATCGGCTTCCACTAGAGTCCATGTGTGCTAAATAAATCTGATCTATCAAACATACATATTTTGAATATTACTTTCATCATGTAACCGAGGTTTGCAAAGCAGATAATAACAAGTTTAGCATTGAGCTAGGTTGTTAAAATATTTTTGATCTGATATGTATCGATACTATCTTGGCTAATATCTAAGCGCTTAAAAAGTGTGTAACCATCAAAAAATTAGGAGCAGTTTATTACTCCTATTCAGATATTAACTTTATTAAAAAGAACAATTGAATAATCAACTATAAAAGATGATATTTGAAACGTGTCGGCAACAGCATGGAAGTTCTAATTCATACAAAAAATATAATGCAGATATGTAATTAATAACGTCATAAAGAGGCAGCCCCTACCCTTTTTTAGATTCACTGTTTTCTATTGATAGTTTTCACTCATTAGATGGTTCAGTTTTTGTACCTTTTTCCATCTCAATATCATCCTTATCTGCGTCATCAATAAACGCTCCATCATCTTTTGTACTAGCTTCAGTAGTGGTAATATTATCCTTATTAATTTTTGATCCCGGTGTTCCATCTGGAAAAGGGATAAAAGGGAATGGCATTTCATCGGTTTTAAAGGTTAGAAATAAAGTAATTTGATACAGGTAAGTACTCAAATTCTGGCCCAGAGGTATCACTGCTTCATTCGTCTGCCCTTTAAAGAGAAGTGTGATAAATTGAAAAACAGCCACTAAGGTGACGACCAGTTTTGCCACCCCAGAAATGATGGCAAAAACGATCATAAATAAACCTCTTTTCCAAGTATCCAGATTAGTTAATGTTGCTTTAGTTTTTTCGTTCATTTGATTCTCCTGATGAAAATGTTGTGAGTTATACGCTTCAGTTAAACTAAGCAAGTTTAAAGCCAAAAAAAACCCCAATAAAATCAGCGGGTTAAACACACCATATCCCTGTAAAATATATATAAAACGAGTTATTACGTTTTATCGCCAGATTGTGATGAAAATCACCAAACTCATATTGGGTGCTACATGCTTCAATTTATGTAGAATACTGATGCAAGGCAACCACCATTTTGGTAAACCTTTAGAGTAAACTTAGCTGGGTATCTATTACTATTTTATCGAGATTTAAATTAAAGTGTTGCTACTTCATTTATGGCTAGTAACTTATTAATTGTGTTCTTAGTATCAGCTGAGAATATAAACTAGATATCAGCTAAAAAAAATTATCATTACGATAAAAACATTTCACGGTAACCAAAGAGTCCTTGACTGCCGCCAGTGTGTAAAAATAACTGATCACTATTTTTTTTAATCACACCTTTGGCACACAAATCGATAAAACCTGCCATTGCTTTTCCTGTATAAACGGGGTCTAACAAAATTCCTTCAAGTTGCGCGCAGCGCTTAACTGCTGTAATCATTGATGATGTTGGTATACCGTAACCTTCGCCGTAATAATGTCCATTAGTCACAACTCTCCCCTGAGCTTCATTAGGGTTTATACCAAGTTGCGTTAATATTTCCCTCAGCAACGTATCTACTAATTGCTGCTGATCTTCAGTTGTTCGACTCACCGTAATGCCAAGTACCGGTATATTCACTTTTGCAGCAATAAGCCCGGCTAATAAACCCGCTTGTGTACCAGCACTGCCAGTAGCTAAAACAATTTGATCAATCTGAATATCTTCTGTGACTATCTGCTGTAGAATTTCATTAGCACAGCGCACGTAACCTAAGCTACCAATCACATTCGAGCCACCCATTGGAATAAAATAAGGTTTTCGCCCTTCACTTTTTAGTGTATGGATTAAAGCTTCAGCATAGTAATTACAGTCTTCACCTAAGTTTAATCTATGAATTTTAGCCCCAAGTAAACTATCGAGTAACATATTGCCATTGTTGTAATAATCCGTTTTTGGAGTGCCTGTGACATCTTCCAATACCAATTCACAATCAAAACCAAATTTGGCTGCAGCTGCTGCAGTCTGTCTTGCATGATTTGACTGAAAACCGCCAACAGTTACTAAGATATCAGCACCTTTTTGTTGGGCATCTGCTATCAAATATTCAAGCTTACGCGCTTTATTTCCACCTCCAGCGAGACCTGTACAATCATCACGTTTTATAAATAAATTGCATCCTAATTCATTAGATAATCTAGGTAACCGTTCTAGCAATGTTGGTGTGTGTGAAATGGTTACTCGGGGAATAAGGTTAAAATCTTGCATATTTATCACTTCTTTTTGATATTAATAATTTGCCCACTTTTGATTTCTGTATATGTTAAATTTGATAGTGACACTATCCATCTAAAAGCATTTAGCACTGATGTCTTATTAGTTTTCATTCACCCATTTTCACCCACAACTCATGCTTAGCCATCACTTTTGTAAACATAGCACTTTGCAGGTAATAATTGAGCCACTGTTTAACCTTTGGGTAAGGCGATTGCTGATACCATTGACGTTCTACCTTGGCAAATTGACGAATGAAGGGTAACAACGCAATGTCTGCCAAACTTTCTTGGGCTGACATAAGAAAGGGTTGTCGAGCTGTGGTAGCTGCCAAGCGACTTTCTAATTCT
>CAJQKX010000537.1 GCA_905479025.1 uncultured Paraglaciecola sp. | reverse complement strand
CACTGAACAAACATACATACATACAAACAAACAAACAAACAAAGAGTAAAACCATGACTGATGAAAAAGATAACGACCGCCACAAGGCGCGTATGCAAGAACAAAAAGCCAAGGTAGATGAACGTATCGCAGCGGCTCAAGAAGATAAAGGGTTACTGCTGGTGTTAACCGGTAACGGCAAAGGCAAATCCACCTCAGGTTTTGGTACCGTTGCCCGAGCAGTTGGACACGGATTAAAAGCGTCAGTCGTGCAGTATGTCAAAGGTGGCTGGGAGTGTGGTGAACGTAATTTATTAGAAAAAAATGGTGTAGAATTTCATGTAATGGGTACCGGTTTTACTTGGGAGACCCAAGACAAAGACACCGATAAAATAGCAGCACAAGCTGCTTGGGAACACAGCAAAAAATTACTGCAAGACCCCGCTATTGATGTGGTGCTTTTAGATGAAATCACCTACATGATCACTTACAAATACATTGATTTAGATGAAGTACTGGCTGCGTTAACCGCCAGACCAAAAGATCAACACGTTGTGGTCACCGGCCGTGCTTGTCATCGCTCTATCATCGAAATGGCTGATACAGTCAGCGAAGTCAGACCCGTCAAACATGCTTTCGACAATGGTATCAAAGCACAACAAGGCATTGATTGGTGAGTCTGACAGCAAGCCGTTATTTAAGTGTAATATTATTGGTTTTGATTGGTGTACATACCAATTATTCCGAGGCCAGTGGTGCTAGTGATGACTCACCACAAAAAAAACGGATTATTGCTCTTGCTCCGCATATAGTGGAGTCTTTATATGCCATAGGCGCGGGACACCAAATCATCGGCACCACCGCCCATGCTGACTACCCAAATGCCGCTGAAGATATTTTACGAGTAGGTAATTATGCACGTTTACAAATTGAAAAAATCATTCAACTTAAACCTGACCTGATCATTGCTTGGAAAACGGGTAACCCAATGGATGATTTAGCCCGACTCGAAAAATATCAACTCAAGGTGATTTACTCTGACCCACAAACCTTAGAAGATGTGGCGAACGAATTAATCATGCTGGGTAAGATTACAGGTCGAGAGGCAGAGGCTAATACTATAGCCGCAGAATATACGAAAAAGCTTCAAACATTAAGAAACACCTACAGCAACAAAAGCAAAGTCAGTGTGTTTTATGAATTATGGTCACGGCCCTTGCGCACGGTGGCAAACAAAGCATGGCCACAACAACAAATCGAGCTTTGCGGAGCCAGCAACCCATTTGCTAATGCTCAAGACGATTACCCGTCTATTGGTCTAGAACAAGCATTAGTTAGCTTACCCCAAATTATAATCCAGCCAGCTCAGCATAGTGCCGATAGCCCTGATGGGCTAAGTTGGTCTCAATGGCCACATATTCCAGCGGTAAAAAACAATTTTATTTTTCATCCCAATGCTGACAAAACCCATCGTATGACCACGCGTATGCTAGATGAAATGGTTATCCTATGTGAACAGATTGATGCGGCACGGCAATTTTATCAAGCTCAAAAATAGAATATAAAGCCGACCACCATAAGTGATTGGTTTTATATTTAAACAACAATATCAATAGACTGACGCCGGCGCTTAAAATTTTTGGCCCAGTAATAGAGTCTACGATCATATTCTTTTGGACATTTAAACATCTTGTATCTTCTATCATAACCCACACGTTTATCTATGATAAATACACCGCCAACACAAACAGTTTGTATGGCCTTATCTGGTAAAACATGTTCTGAGTATCTGTCCATAATTCACCCGCTTTAATCCGTTATTTAACGAGGTATTTGCTATAAATAAAAATAATTAATCAGCACAATCAATTGAATGAATTATAGCCAACCTCAAAGAAAAGCCAAGAAAAGCCTAAAAAAACTAAATGAAGATAGATTGAATCTGGGTGATTGGGTGATTGAGTGAACAGCCCTTTGATGATGACATAGCCATTAGACATTAAACTTTTGAATCTTGATTAATCAACGTTGAATTTGCGGAATATGGGGAGCTAAAATAGTTAGGGGCAGGTTTAAAAGTAGCCAATGTGAAGTTGATAAAGCTGAAATAAAGCATCCACTATTATGTGGTAGTCGTCTTTACTGTCACCCTATCGATTTGTCTCATTAAATTTAACGATAAAATTATAAGCTGACTGCGAATCGTATTCAAATGTTCTTAGCCTAATATTTTCTTGGATAAACGCTTCATAGTTTGAGTAGTACCCTGTTTCATTCATATTACAGAAACCCATTGACCAGTCGTTAAAGTTTCGTTTATTTATTGGGCCACTCATTATCTTATAAATATCTTTGTGACGCTTATCCATCGCTACTTTGTCATACAATTCAAGAACATGTTCTTTCTTACCTTCAATAATCTGCATGAAATTTCCTTCTTGATACAATAGCATTCCAGTTATTTCAGATTTTTCGTTATTTTTTTGACTCAGCTTATGAAGTTTCAAAAGTTCATCATTATCCATTAGCTTAACGGCAGAACTCACATACAGCAGGTAAAACATGGACAGATACTCCTGAAATTTAATGGTGGCATACAACAGGGTTTTGCCCAGACTCATTCATATACAACAAATATGTATTCAATAAAAACAAAAAACGATAATTTCAAAATAAATGATTTTTTTGAGATTTAACATTTATTTTACATGATTTCAATTATCCGGTTACTGGTATAAAACGAGTAAATATTAATTTATTTTGGGATCTTAATTTTTAACGTCAGAGTGATAATTGCGGATAAATATAAGCGATGCAGCACAAAACTAGGACTTGTATGTTTGCTACGATCCGTATCAATAAACTAAAAATTTCGGAAAGTTGAAATTATTCATGAAAAATAACTACTCTCAATGATGACTGACTAAGGCTTGCAACACTCTAATCGTATCAGACACATGGGTATAACCTAGACCAATCTCTCTTGAAATAGACAAGTCTCTTATCGATTTAAAGGCAATATGTTTGTCTTTGACAATAACCTCAGATACCGGAATAAAAGCACAGCCTAAACCGGCTTTCACAAGACCTAAAGCGTACTCGATGGTTTGAATTTTTGCTCTAATGTCTACTCTAACATTTGCATCATTCAGTGCTTTTGTTAAATAAGTCCAACCTTCACAAGGGCTTCGTTGTACAAAAGCAACATCCTGCAAATCCATAATATTAACGCTGTCGAATAAACTTAACCCATGACCCAGTGGAATAGCTAATTGATATTCCTCCTGCCACATAGGCACAAACTGTTCGTTGTTTAGTTGTAAGTCACGGTTAATGATCCGTGCTTGGCATGGTTCACCCTGAGAAACTAATGTGAGCTCTAAGGCGTCAACTGAACGGGTAAAGCGACCTAACAAATCGCTCATTCGTGCCACGCCTAAACCTTTTATCAACCCTAACCTAAAAGGTGTTTTTGTGGTGTCTGTGTTAAAAACATTTCGAATAACCGCTGCTTGCTCTAATAATTGCTTGGCTAAAGGATAAAGCTGTTGACCTGATGGGTAGCCTGAACGCCTCTAGCATGGCGAACAAATA
>CAJQKX010000536.1 GCA_905479025.1 uncultured Paraglaciecola sp. | reverse complement strand
GTCTAGCTCTGCCGAACCGCCCTCGATAAACGAGCGATGCCGTTGCGCTGGTAGCGTATCAGTTTGTGAGTATCCGCAGAGCGACGGGATACCGGGCCACCCTTGCGCCGCTCCTGTCTCTGCATGCTGGCAAAAAATGTTACCACCTCTCGCACATCTTGCGGCTCACTGCCCGACGGACTGAGAAGCTCGCTAAAGATAGGGATCGAAGCCTTCACGTTCACATCACGCAAAAACTCATCAACTGGCTCGGGACTAGTATATCTATCGTAATAGGCCTCCAGCGCCCGTCGCTCCGCTGACATCCACAAAATAACCAGAAGTGATACTGACCATACAGCAAATGAATCAAAAAATTGAGATATCAGAAAATTTCAATCACTTCATAAGATTCGACTTAAAAATAGTTAACGCAAATTTCTATAAATACAATAGCTCTATGAGATTAGCTCAAAAACCTAAATGTTTTTCGCCCTTCAAACCGAAATCGATATCATGTGCTTGTTTTAATAATGTAACTATATCCTTCGGAAGAGGACCAGAATCTAAATCCTGAATAATATCTTCTATATGCTCAGGCTTGCTTACACCTAAAATAGTTGTATCAACATAAGTATTGAACAAAACATATCTTCTAGCTAGCGATGGTAAAGAGTATGAGCTTCCTGCTATATCTCTAATTTTCTCTGTTCTTTTAACAAGTGAAATTAGACGCTCCCCCTTAAGCCAGGCGGATCGATGATCATTAGCATGGAACACCGACTCATTACTCAGCTTTCCCGAGAGTATACCAGTTGCAAGGCATGAACGAGCAAAGAAGGAACTCTCCCTTATTGGAAATAGTTCATTTTGGCAAAGCAGATTAAAATCTTGCTGATAAATATCGATGCAATTCCATGGGTAGTCACTGTAGTCATAACCTTTGGCTCCACTTAACCCTAACTCAGAAGCGTATCCATTGCCTTTCAATTTAGAGAATAATTTAGGTATGTTTTTATAATCGCTAAATTCTTCCCGCGGATTATGCAAAAAAACACCTTGTACTGAATCCCTTCTGAGTCTCAAGAGAGACTGCTCTAAGCTTCTCTCTAAGCCAGTATCACTAAAGTCCTTACCCTTAAAAGGAGGATTACCAAACTTAGTGTAAATTTTAACACTCTTCTCATCGCCTAAAACTTGCCCGAGCGCCATCTCCGCAAAGCCGTTGCCATAATTAGGAGCAACATCGAACTCGCAAAGTCCGTTATCAACAGCTTTTTGAATCACTTTCTCGACAATTTGCAAGGAAACTCGACCAAAATCTCCACTTAAAGGCCACATGCCAATCAAAATTCTAGGCTTCATTATAGACCTCGATTTGAGGAACATTTTTCCCGACACTACAATACTTCTCCTGTTGAAGTTTAAAAAATTTCTGTTTTAGCATTGGCAGATCGTCTAAATCTCCCGATACCAACTTATTAAAATTAGCTTTGTAGAAACACAAAGTATCAGCATCAACAAGAGAATCTTTACTCATAGTTCTCAATTGTCCATCGACATGAAATTCATATTCATCAAAATATCCAATTTCGTTGCCCTTAATTTGTTGCGCTGTCCCTTGGTAAGGTGAGTAAAACGCTACTGTCATATTGTCTGGCTCTAATTCACGATTAAATAATACCGTTTCGATAACTGATTCCTCATCTTGTTCTGGCAACCCAATGATGTTGTAGGAAGTTCTTTTTATTCCTGCCTCTTTTAGAAGTCTAAAAGCATTAATAATTTTAGAGGTCGATGCGAAACGCTTCAATTTATCTTCTCTAAAGTCATCTGATGATAATTCCACTCCCATTCCAACACCGTCAACTTTTAGTCGCTTTAAGAGTTCAACTGATTTTGGGTTTATTCCCTCGGGGCGAGTTTCTATATACAGCTTGATGTCGAGATTGCTGGATTCAATCAAACTAGCCAGTCCGTTTAAAGTCTTTTTCCCCATGGTTAAAAAATTGGTATCTTGACATCTTATCAATTGAACTTTGTATTTTTCAGCGACAGATTTTAACTCAGAAAATATTGTTTCTGGGGATTTCGCTCTTACATAATTCGCTGCACCTTTAATTGCGCCACCCTTTGTTATCTCATCAAAGCCGTAATACTTCTGGATTATAGTTTCAACACAATATTCACATGAGTAAATACAGCCTCTACTCGCTTCATAATCAATAGCTCTAACCACCTCTCCATTATATGGTCGCCAGAAAACCTGATCATCGAATATAGAGTAATCATAAAGAGGTAAGTACGATAAGTCAGGCGCTAACTGTTTTTGAGAACCCACAATCACATCAGATCCTTCTCTAACTGCTACACCCGGCAAATTAGATAAATGCGAAGAACTCCCAACCAGAGAAGCTATTTCTAGCAAAGAGCCCTCTGAGTAGCCTTGGACAACACATTTTATTTTGGGAAAGTTCTTCATAATTTCGTGTGGTGAGGATGTCGCTTGAAGGCCGCCAGTCACTAACCATGCGGAGGTCTTAATTTCATTTAGTAATTCATAGCCATATTGAATATTTACATACTCTCCCTCGCCATGGATGTGAGAAGAAATAGCAGACCAAAAAATAACATCTGGATTGAAATCGTCAATTTTTTGCTGGAGGTCGTCCAATACAGGTGTATCTTTAAAAGTTACATAACTATGATAATCTGTAGATTGGTATTGCTCGTTATTCGTATTATAACTTACCTCATCTACGGTCCACTGGGAGTAAAAAGTAGCATCGAAAAGATCTACATCATGACCATTCTTTTTTAGAAGGGCTGAATGTGCCGCGATCCAAATAGATGTGATTCCTCTTCCCCACTTATTTGGGTTAATTAGTAATATTTTTGACATTAAGTATCTCCAGATCATCCTTTATTTTTTTGATTTCAAAAGCAACAAAGCCACTCTTATTGACTCTACTAAAATATAGTTTGTGCTTGAGCCATAATTATCTACGAGCGTGTTATTTATGCTCCATGTCTCAGCCAAAACAATTAGTTGATGTAATTAAGTGCCTGCTTCAACTCTGCCGGTGGAAGAGGTAATTCTTTAAATATTTTCCATGCCATCTGAGTACTCGGAATCAGGACAGCCCAAACGGTCATAAAGATCGCGAGGAAGTAAATATACAGTCCTTTATTTGCGACAAACCACTCCTCGAGCGCTCCTTTGTATGGAGCTATAATATTACCGTAGAAATCAACGGA
>CAJQKX010000535.1 GCA_905479025.1 uncultured Paraglaciecola sp. | reverse complement strand
TACCCCGACATCCAGTTCCTGGCTCAACGCTGTGGAAGGCTTCTTCGCCAAACTGACGAGGCGGCGGTTGAAAAGAGGTGTCTTCCGTTCCCTCATCGACCTTCAAGCTGCAATCAACCGTTTCATCACCGAGTACAATGACAACGACGCCAAACCATTCAAATGGACAGCAGATCCAGACAAAATCATCGCAGCAAGAAATCGTGGGTTCCAAACGTTGGGATCAATCCACTAGTTATCTGGGGGAGCCCTAAGTTTCAATCAGCATCAATCACAGAATCATTTACTGTCACCTGAAAAAACATCAGCCCTCTGACATAAAAGTTGGAATATTGTGACTTTTAGAGTTAAAAAGAATCCCAGCATATAGAAAATCCATTGGATAGCGCTAACAATATAATTGACCCTTTCCAAAGGTTGAATTAGTATTTAACGTTATATCAAGACATTTGATGACTTAAACAGGGGAAATTGGAGTGCTTGGTTGAGCTACTGCAAGTTTTACACATAGTGAGGAGAAAACTGTATGGAACGTCGTAAATTTTTGACGGGTGCTGCTATTGGTGCGACAGGTGTCGCATTAGCTGCGCCAGCCGTTGCTGGAAACCACGGAAAGACAATGACAATCGTTTCCACTTGGGGGCGCGACTTCCCAGGTTTGGGAACTTCTGCGCAGCGATTTTCGCGCCGTGTCGGCGAAATTTCAGATGGTGCTTTGAATGTTGAGTATTTTGCTGCTGGAGAACGTGTAGGTGCGTTTGACACATTTGATGAAGTAGCATCTGGAAACAGCCAAGCGTACATCGCGGCCGACTATTACTGGATCGGAAAGCATCCAGCGTTTGCGTATTTTACTTCTGTACCTTTCGGCATGTCGACACAAGAATGGACGGCCTGGATCCGTTTTGGTGGCGGTCAGCAACTTTGGGACAAAGTGTCAGGAGAATATGGCATAAAAGCTCTCCCAGTTGGATCAACAGGAACGCAAGCTGGTGGCTGGTTTAATAAAGAGATCGAAAGTGGTGATGACTTTAAGGGGCTCAAAATGCGCATTCCAGGTCTGGGCGGAACAGTTCTGTCTAAACTCGGTGCTTCGACTGTTTCTCTTCCAGGGGGGCAAATTTATGAAAATTTGGTTTCTGGCGCTATTGATGCGACAGAATGGGTCGGACCATGGAATGACTACTTCTTGAAATTCTATGAGGCAACCAAGTACTATTATACAGCAGGTATGCATGAAGCGGGCAGCTGCCTAGCTCTTGGTATGAATGCCGAATGGTGGGCAAGCCTGAGCGAATGGGAGCAGAACGTCATTCAAGCTGCAGCTGCTGAAGAGCATGCACGCGCTCATGACGAAACTATGGCGCGTAACGGCGAGTACCTAACAAAACTTGTTGAAGAGCAGGGCGTAGAAGTCCGGCAGTTTAACGACGATGTTTGGGACGCAATGGGAGAAGGCGCACGTGAAGTGTTTGCTGAAACCCGTGATCACTCAGCTTTGGCAACTGAAGTCGATGATGCATTCCAAAAAAGTATGCGGGAAATTGGTGGAATGATTGCTCAATTCGAAGGTACATTCCTTAACCAGCGTAACCGTGTTTTTGACATCGGTTGAACTAAATTAAACCTAGAGTGCGCCAAGATACTGGCGCACTCTATTCTTGATGGTTCATTAAATAACAGGTGATTAGATGACTATGCCAGATCAAATGGCAGAGGGCTTAAAGCGTGCAGATTCATCTCTGTTTATCAGAGCTATTTCTTGGTTTCTCTTAGCTTTATTAGCGGCTTTTCTTATAAACAACATTTTAGAACTCGCTTTTGATGTTACAACTGAACTGCGTTTCAATAACCCTGTCCCTGTTTTAGTTTATATAATTTCAATTGTTGTTGCGATACTATACACAGTCCAAACGCCGCGGCGTTCGCTACGAGCGGACGGGGAAGCAGTACACAAATTTAATGTGTTTTTGATACGATCTGTTTTTTGGGGAGTTTTTTTAGTTGGTGTTGCAGATGTTGCGGTTGCGTTCATTCGGGTTGTAAATTTGGCAGACGTGTTTTTCTGGGAGGGCGCAGGGAGAGACTTTAATAAACCCTTCTTTGTAGGTATGTATATTCACATCCCTCTTCTGGTTTTAGGTTTTTTTCTTGGAGCAGTGACGCGCACTTTAGGGTTTATTTGGTTGGCAATTTTGATAGTAATAGCAGAATTGCTTATCGTCGTTTCTCGGTTCGTATTCTCTTACGAGCAGGCCTTTATGGGAGATTTAGTTCGGTTTTGGTATGCGGCCCTTTTCCTTTTATCATCTGCTTATACCCTTTATGATGAGGGCCATGTGCGCGTTGATATAGTATTCGCGGGGATGCGTGAGCGATCTAAAGGCATTACAAATTTTGTCGGTACGTTGTTACTTGGTTTGACAACTTGCTGGGTTATTTTACTTGTTGGGATGAATGGGAAGCAATCAATTATTAATAGCCCAATTATGAATTTTGAAATTTCACAAACAGCATCGATTGGGATGTTTGTGAAATACCAAATGGCCGGCTTTTTAGGGGTTTTTGCGATTACAATGTACATTCAGTTTGTTAGCTACCTGATGAGCGCATGGGCCGATATAAAAGGCGAACCTGGTAAACGCATCATGCAGCAAGTAGGGTACTAAAGTTGTAATGGAATTATTTTTTCTCTTTATGTTGGTCGTTATTATGGCGACCGCTCTAGGTTCTGGATATCCAGTGGCATTTGCTTTGCCTGGATCAGCAATCGTTACCATTTGCCTCGCTGCAGTTGCAGGCCTGCTCTTTGAAGGAAGTATGTCTTCATACTTTCATTCTGGAGGCCCATCCGAGTGGTTGTCAGCTGGTGTTTTGAATTTACGCGGGGTCTATTGGGAAGTTGAACGCGATACACTTATTGCCATCCCATTGTTTATTTTTATGGGAATCATGTTGCAACGTTCCAAAATTGCCGAGGATCTCTTGGTAACGATGGCTCAACTGTTTGGTCGCGTACCTGGTGGACTTGGGATTTCAGTTGTTTTTGTAGGCGCCTTGTTGGCAGCTACAACTGGAATTGTGGGGGCGACAGTCGTGGCTATGGGAATGATTTCATTGCCCGCAATGCTGAGAAATAATTATTCGCCTTCACTTGCGACAGGGACGATTGCGGCTTCTGGCACGCTTGGACAAATCATACCTCCTTCAATTGTACTGATCATACTTGCTGACCAACTTGCCTCTGCTGCAGATCAAGCAGGCAGCATTCGTAAAAGTCTCTACAAAGAAGCTACGGGAAATTTCCAAATGCCGAGTGTTTTTGATGTGACTTCGACGAGTGCCGGAGAAATGTTTTTAGGCGCATTTGTTCCAGGTTTGCTCCTGGTGGCAATTTATATGACTTACATTTTGGTATATGCATTTTTTAAACCAGCTGCTGCGCCAGCTGTAATTTATGATGGTAAATTCGACAGAAAGTTTTGGGTACAAGTGTTCGTGACATTGGTGCCGCCGCTAACGTTAATTTTCCTTGTTTTGGGGTCTATCATATCGGGTATAGCGACGGTAAACCAAGCTGGTGCTATTGGTGCTGCTGGAGCCTTGGTTATGGCTGGGTATCGATTGGTAGAATCAAATAAATGGACCTTTGTTCCAGCATACTTAACTGTATTGGGGATGTCGATTATTGCCTATGCCCTCCAAAACTATGATATGAATATTAAAGCGGCCGATACAACGACAGATATGCAAGGCATTTGGATTGGCGCAATAGGCACTCTATTTATAATTATGGGCTTAGCCTGGAGTGGGCTTCGAGTGCTAAATATCGAAGACACTTTGCGTGGTGTAATGATGGAGACGTCAAAAACTACAGCGCTCGTTTTTATTATTCTTCTTGGTGCAGCAATGCTGACTGCTGCCTTTCGTGCCTTCGGGGGCGAAGAATTAGTTCGCGAGTTTTTGAACTCATTGCCTGGAGGGTTTTGGACACAATTTATTATAGTCATGGCGGTAATATTTGTTCTTGGCTTCTTCTTAGACTTTATCGAAATAGCCGTGGTTGTTGTACCAATAGTGGCGCCCATTCTACTGGCAGACCCGGGTGCTAATATCACAGCTGTTTGGCTAGGCGTTATGATAGGTTTGAATATTCAAACCTCATTCCTCACCCCTCCCTTCGGATTTGCACTGTTCTACTTGCGTGGAGTCGCACCCGCTGTGGTTAAAACGATGCAAATGTATCGTGGTGTTATTCCATTTATTTGCTTGCAATTGGTAGCATTAGTAGTCGTTGGTAGCTATCCTCAACTGGTGAATTATTTACCAAACAGAGCAAATTATCTTGCTGAAACTGCGCCTCCACCTCGAAATCCAAGATTTCAATTTTGTCTTGACCAATTTGTGATGGATCGCATCAAAAACGAAAATGGAGCGACACTCTCGGCTATAGAAACTGCAAAATTGATAGATACCGATGGTTTGCCTAAATTCATGCGACTTTCAATCTCAGGTTCAATTGAAAGTGCAAAAAACGCTGTTGCCGCTCTTGCTGAGATCAAAGACAGCCATATTGCTGTTGTTGCTGCGGAAGATAAGTTCAGGCCAGTCCTAGTCAAAGTCCGAGGTCTTGAAAAGAGGATACGTAGGGCGACAGAAGAAATGAAAGCAGCTCAAAAAGAGTTTGGGCGTTTAAAAGGTTCTAACTTCTCAGCGCAACGAGATCTTTTGCAAGAAGACATATCTACACATGAAGCTCAACTTGCCCAACTAAAGTCGGAAATCCCTGTATCTTGGAACAAAGATTATGATAACTTTAAAAAGCTGGTTGATTCTGAAACCAAAGCTCGTAATGAGTATCGCCGAGCGGCCGATGACGCATATGAAGCCGCAAGTGAAGTTGCATTAATTTTGGCTTCAACAAAATCCTATAGAGCGCTACAAGGCCCTCTTAAAGAGCTGAATTCTATTATAAAAACAGCTCCTTTACCCGAAGCAGAAAAAGCTGTAAAAAATATGGAACGTATAGTACGTGGGGTTGAAGGAACAAACGATGTCAAAAAACAGTTGGGCATAGTCAAAAAGTCCTTGGGTAAGAGGAAGCTGGATCGAAAAAAAGCCTTAAAGGACTTTGAGAAAGTGCTGGAAGTCTATAGTTCGCAACTTAAATGGCGTGCCGCAGCTGAAGGCGTGCTTGGCAACGATATAGACAGCTACATAACCGCTCTGAGTCAGACGATTGGAACACGCCAGCAAGATGCGCTGAGCCGAGAACAAGCCCTTTACTTAGCTTCTTGCACCGCGGTTCACAGAGACCTGTCGCTAAATTTCTAAATTTTGTCTTTACAAGAATTTAAGAGTCGTCGTAACTCCCAAGAACCCCAGCCGCCAACGGATTTTTTTGTCAGTTTTGATGTGAGTC
>CAJQKX010000534.1 GCA_905479025.1 uncultured Paraglaciecola sp. | reverse complement strand
CGGTTAATTCAACCACAGCAGTATTACTCAAATGAGGGCAGTGGGATTAAACAGTAATCATATGTCCCATAATCCTCTTGAACAGCATTTCGGCCTCGGCAGCGAAACGGTGGTGGATCAAATCAGGATTGTGTGGCCAACGCTTAGCGAAGATTATACGGTTCTATCTGAGGTTGCGGTGAACCAGATGTTGCGAATCAAGTATGAAGGCTTCTAACCAGCGAGTTCTATGACAGATGTCATTCGCCAGGCCCTAAAACTGAAAATATATGAATTCATTCAGCTGGTCCGCTCCGTTTGTCCACAACAGTAGCAATAATACTATATAAATTAGCATACGCAGGATCGACGGTGCTTTGGCCAGGAAATCAAGACGTTGCAGAGAGTGTTGAACTGTCTGTACCAAAAGCAGGGGCCATACATAAAAGAGTACGCGGGCAGCGTCGCTAACACTGGTCGCAGAACTGTCGAATCCGGTAAAAAGCGATTGAGCAATTCCGGCAGCATGGGGCAGGTTCGGTGACACGAAAAAAATACCCGTGCTTAACGAGATGTGAAAAGTTACCAACACACCAGACCAATGCAGGGCTCCATTTAAACGTGGGAACGTTTCAGATACTCTAACAATAACAGGAGTAACAATACGATGCGTTACCATTGCGACACCCCAAAGTCCGCCCCAGACCACATAGGCCCAATCCCCACCATGCCACAAACCCACTAACATCATGGTCAGTAAAACACATACAGCGAGCCAGGCAGGACTCTGGTTCAGCTTGCGCAATTCATCGTAAACATAATTACGAAACCATTCGGCGAGTGTTATGTGCCAGCGCCGCCACATCTCCGATGGATTTGAGGAGAAAAATGGCAAATTGAAATTTAAACTGAGCTTAATACCCATCATTCTGGCCATTCCTCTGGCCATATCAGAATATCCGGAGAAATCGCAATAGAGCTGCAATGTGAAAGCAATTGCAGCGAGGTAAAGATCCAGCGCAGATGCTGCACCGCCTTCCCGGATCACCCCGTAAGTAAACGGCGCAAGGTTGTCTGCGATATAAACTTTTTTGAACACTCCCCATAACAGGAGCCAGCCGCCTTCCCGGATATCTTCGAAATGTATAGTCCTGGCCTTTTCCAACTGAGGCAATAGCTTTTTGGCCCTCTCTATCGGACCGGCCATTAGCTGCGGGAAAAATGACACGTAGAGTGCGAAATTCAGGGCATGTGTTGTCGCCTTTTGCCTGCCCCTGTATACATCAATGGTATAACTCATGGTCTGGAAGGTATAAAAAGAAATGCCAACAGGCAGAATGATCTCAAGCGTATAGCGGGGTGTATCAAGACCGAAGGTACCAAGCAACTCAGCGAAGCTACCCACAAAGAAGTTGAAGTATTTGAAGAAGCCCAGAATGCCGAGATTAACCGTAACACTTAACCATAACCAGCGCCGGGCCTTGATTCGATCTCCATTATCTCTGGAATACTCAATTCTCTGTGCAGCAATAAAATCCACCGCTGTAGATATCATAATCAGTGCGAGAAACCGATAATCCCAGAAACCATAGAAGAAATAACTCGCAGCCAGCGTTAGCAGATTCTGAACACGTACATTCTTCAGGGATGCCAGATACAGCAGATAAAAAACAAAAAAGAAAAAGAAGAAATGACCGGAGTTAAATAACATATTGGAGCATGTACTTCATTAAATGGAGTCAGGATCGAAACTAAAATATAACCAATTGACGAGTCGTTTTCCAGAACCAGGTTATTTTAAGTTTTCGACGAGAACGAGTGATAAAATGGGATAGTATACCACGGGCTAGTGCAATATACCACGGGCTAGTGCAATATACCACGGGCCAGATACGGCAGCCTATTGAGAGCGACTGTACTCCAAGGGGGTATTTGCCTAAAGTCGTAATTCCATCCGCTGGCAATGAAATCGACAGATCTTTCGAACTCACGGTTTTTGATATATATTCTAATTTTACTGCCTTTGTGGGCAAACAACGCGGATAAGCTGCATGAATTCATCTATTTTCAATTTCAGGGCCTGGCGAATGGCAATGGCCGTTATTGCCTTCTTCCTGCTGATGGAGGCAATATTCCGTATCTCGTATTTTGGGCCGGATAGCGTTTACGCTTTTTGGCGATACAGCCCTGAGCCGATCACTTCCTCTGATTTTGTCGTGCCCGATACTAGTCCCAGACTCGGTTATCGGCTGGCATCAGGGCAAAGTGGTTATTATAAGGGGGCACCATTCAAAACAAATTCTCATGGATTCAGGGGGGAAGAAGCGGCAATTGAAAAAGCTCATGATGTTTTCAGGATTGCTGTACTTGGTTCCTCAGTAACCATGGGTTCGGGAGTTTCTAATCAGCAGACTTGGCCCGCGCAACTGCAGGAGCTCCTTGATGAAAAGGCGTCAGGTAAGTTCGAGGTGCTCAATTTTGCAGTTGGTGGGTACAAGGCTATACAGATAGAAGCTCATTTCTGGAAGCAGGTGGTTCAGTTCAATCCTGATCTGGTTATGTTACCGCTGGTAACAACCAAGCTAAATAAAATAGTCAGGGCGCCTAAAAACTTTGGTGAATTCAGGGAAAATAAAACGTTCAAGTTGCGGTATTATTTGAGTGATTTCTTTTCCCTGGCAGCAATCAGAACCTATGCTCAGGACATGTTGAAGTACTTAAAGCAATTGGGCTGGTATGGCTACGCTCCCCATTGGCGAGTGTCTCAATCAAGCTTACAAGAGGATCGGAAAAAAAAGAAAGTGTCCCGGGCAAAATCAGTGAAAAAGTTTTCGTCACGTTTAAGTGAAGCTAATATGCCGTTGATTGTATTTGGTTTGCCGAATTCATTGATCATGGGTGAGGGCGAGCGAAAGCGAAAGATGCAGAAATCGCTGTATCAAAATTTCGTAAACAATGTATTGGCGTTCAGTGTATACGATGACGTTGCGAACTTAATTGGACCGAAAGACAGAATTTATCCTGGCGATAGACACCCTAATTCCCGAGCCCACAGGTTATTATCCGAATCGATTTTCCGTAATATATGGCCTTATTTGCAAAATGAAGTGAAAAACCTTGAACGAGAGGGGGGATAGGTTTTTTTTGCC
>CAJQKX010000533.1 GCA_905479025.1 uncultured Paraglaciecola sp. | reverse complement strand
TTGTTTACTTAAGGGCTGTCCAAATGCGATGCGGTTTTCAACTCTTTCACATGCCATATCCAAGGCACGCTGGGCACAGCCAATTAAACGCATACAATGGTGAATACGGCCCGGCCCTAAGCGACCTTGAGCAATGGCAAAACCTTCGCCTTCACCGACCAATAAATTTGCTGCTGGTACTCTGACGTTGTCAAATAACACTTCAGCATGTCCAATCGGCTCATCGTAGTGGCCCATAGCAGCTAAAGGTCGAACGACCGTAATCCCTTTCGAGTCCAGTGGTACCAAAACTTGTGATTGTTGTTGATGTCGAGCCGCAGTAGGATCCGTTTTACCCATTACCACCATAATTTTACAGTTAGCGTTCATGGCACCGCTGGTCCACCATTTACGACCATTTATTACATACTCATCACCATCTCGTTGTATAGATGTTTCTATATTAGTGGCATCTGATGATGCAACTGCAGGTTCAGTCATAGCAAAAGCTGAGCGTATTTTACCTTCAAGCAGTGGTATCAAGAACTTTTGCTTGTCTTGCTCGGAACCGTATCTAGCCAATACTTCCATATTGCCTGTATCAGGAGCACTGCAGTTGAACACTTCTGAACTCCACATTACCCGACCCATAATTTCGCACAATGGTGCATACTCAAGGTTGGTTAAACCTGCTCCGTAGGGCAAATATTCTTCGGGCAAAAATAAGTTCCACAGACCTGCATCTTTAGCTTTTTGCTTCAATTCCTCCATCACTTCCGGTGTCACCCAGCGTGTTTCTTTACTGGCAGAATTGGCATGTACCAAATTAGTATAATCTTTTTCAATAGGATAAATGTGTTCATCCATAAAGGCTTGTAAGCGGTCGATCAATGTTTGCGATTTGTCGGAGTAATCAAAATTCATGGTTATATTTCCTTTAGCTAAAGGTGATGGAGTCGAGCCTATCTGGGCTGTCTAAATGTGGGATATTATTAAAACTTGATAAACGTATATTGCTTTCGTTGAAGAAGAAATGGCTGATACTGGTGTTGCGGACTTGCATGTTCAACTCTATGACCTGTTTAGCATCCAATCCTAATACTAAGCTCATTAACATGGATATGGCTCCCCCTGAACTCACAATCAAAATAGGCTTATCACTATTTTGCTGGCAAGCTGCCTGTAAAGCACCCTGCACTCTATGTTTAAAGTCTAGCCAACTCTCATCTAGTGTGTCTAAAGGTAATAATTCCTCGGACCATGCGTGCATCGCTAGTTTTAACAAACGGTAAAAGTCAGCAGGTTTAGGGTTTTCTGGTAAACTGCTTTGTGGGTTTAATGCCAGATAACTGTCACCAATATTTTTGAAATTAAATTCATTAAAGCCAGTATCTATTGTTACAACTGGGGATTGACTTAAGCCATCTAGAATACCTTGAGTAGTTTCTCTATGGCGAACCATGTCTCCCATAAATGCTTGAGAGAAAATAATATCTCTTGATGTGAAGTATTCTCCAAGCCATCGCGCCTGTTGATGACCCAGTTCGCTTAACTTGTCGTAATTTTTTGCTCCAAATGAAGCTTGTCCATGACGGACTAAATAGAATTCAGACACTTATTCACCATTATTTTTTAACTCACATGATAGTATTCTCAATAGATCTATAAGTTGAATTTATTATTTTAATTAAATTACATTTAGTAAATTTATATCGCCAACCCTAATCTTAAAAGTTAACGCAGAATAAACCAATCTATCACGTAACAGATGTTTATAATTTACGCCAACATTCCACTATACTCATTGATGAATATGGCAAAATTAAAACAAAATAGGGAAGATCAATGAACACTTTCACAGTACTGGGATATACCACAAACCCTATATAGACTGGTTTATGTGAGTATTAAGATAAAACTGTGGCGTGTTGTGGGCAGAAACATTTCATTATTAACAATTAATAAACCAAACATTTACTTTAAACCATGAATTTTGATAAAATGCAGCCCCTCAAGTGAGTCTATAGGGAATTGAACACTGCATAGAAAGACTCACTTTCACCTTTTTTGATTAAACAACCCAAACACAGACTAGCAAAGCTAGCTAATAGAGAACACACAATGAAACAAACGCTACCAATACGTTTTAAGTCTTCTAAGGTATCAAGCATAGTCGCTTTATCCCTTGCACTTAGCAGCTCCATGACTTTTGCGCAAGAAGCAGAACAAGAGGGCCGCTTAGAAACTATCACAGTCACCGCACAAAAAAGAGCACAAAATCTTCAAGAAGTGCCCGTGTCAGTCACTGCTTTTACCGGTGATGAAATGGCCGAAGCGGTCATTAAAGACATGTACGACTTGCAAACAAATGTGCCAGGTTTAGGCGCATTCCAAAGTCAAAGTGCAACCAACTCTAGTTTTTCTATTCGTGGCGTAGGTACCTCATCACAAAACTTTGGTCTTGAATCTTCTGTGGGTTTGTATGTTGATGGTGTATATCGTGCTCGTCAAAATTCGATGATCAATAACTTAGTTGATGTCGCCGCTGTTGAAGTATTACGTGGACCTCAAGGTACACTTTTTGGCAAAAATACCCCATCAGGTGCAATATTAGTTAGCACCATTGCGCCCAGTCATGATGGCGATAATAGCTTTATTGAAGCAACATTTGGAAATTATGGCTTAGTCAATCTTTCAGGAGCGATGTCATTTTCTGCTATTGAAGATGTTCTCGCATTTCGCGCAACCGCTTTCAGTAGCTCAAGAGATGGCACAATCAGTGATGTT
>CAJQKX010000532.1 GCA_905479025.1 uncultured Paraglaciecola sp. | reverse complement strand
TGATGGGCTTGAATTTGATCAAAAGGAGGAAGCTCATGATTTTGGAGTAAGGGATTCGACGACTGCGACATGTTTCTTCCTATAGGTATAGTTTGTTGAATGTTGGATGCGAATATTAAAGCTTATTGGGCATGATGTTAACGTATAACCTACCGTTTAAATATAAGCGGTGGTTGCGAATTATCTTTTATAGCCGCTTTAGCATTTGTGACATCTCTAATTATTATAATGAGTCAAAGTTTTTCACATACTTCTTTAATCAATTGTCAAGCCGACAAATCTTTAAACAAGTAAAGAGCCAGTGACTGGCATGTCGGGCCACCCCCGACGACCTTGAACTTAAAACAAACAATGAAAAACCTTTAAAGCTAAAAACGCTTTAAATAGCTAGCATACAAATTCATGATCAATTATCTAACCAGATAGAGGGTTTCCTTTAGGACTGTCAGGCAGCTCTGGGGCTAGTTCTACCGCCTCAGTCGCCATAAGCTGATGAAACCCTCGATCGAGTGCAATAATAGGCACGCATACCAACACACTGCCACCGCATAGCGCAAAGATCAGCGGCATATCACGATCCAGCCACTCGATAAAAACTCCCGACAAACCAAGAGATATAGGCGCCAGCGCGCCCGTAATTGTGGCCATTAAACCAAACACTCTTCCTCTGAAATCGGCAGGCGTACCCAATTGCAGCACTAGCATCAGCAATACGCCGAACACGCCCAAAAATACTCCAATAAAAAACTGAATGCCTACCGCAATCAAAGGCGTACTAGAATAGCCAAAACTTATAAATAGCAAAGATGCAGCAAACAGCCCTACCAAAACCAACCGGCTTCGAGCAGCCGCTTTTATTGATAAAAACCCGCCGATCATGCCGCCACAAAACATACCCAGCGCCTCCCCCGCCATAATGTAACCAAACCAATCAACAGCGACACCCAGAGTATCTTCTACAAAGAACGGCAACATCACACTCATTGGCGCCCAGAAGAAACCTACCAATGCAGAAAATATAAGCAAGGATTTCATACCTGGCTTTTGGTTTACAAAATGAATACCTTCTATGGTATCCAGTTTTAACTTTCTTAATAAGTCTTTCCAAGCAATATCATGACTAACGATTTTCCTAGGCTCTTGGATAAAGCTTTCTGACAAGGCCGACAAGAGATAACTGAAACCATCGATTAACATCAATAATGGCGCACCTAACACTCGGTACAATACACCGCCCAAAGCTTGTCCAAGCATCGCGACAATCATAAAGGCATTTTGGATAAGGCCATTAGCCATGGCCAAACGATGAAGTGGAACCAAATCCGGAATAAAAGCGGATACAGCCGGCCTAAACACGCTCATCGTTATACCGTTCACGACCGCCCCTATAAATAATACCGGAACAATCAAATCGAGCCTGTCTGGAAAATTGAAAATAAGCAACGCGGTACAACACACAACCGCTCCGCTAATAAGATCACAGAAAACAATAATTTTTTTACGTGAAAAATGGTCTGCCAGAGCGCCACCAAATGGACCTAATATCAAGGTAGGCAGTAAGCCCACCATCGCCAACAAGCCCATCAATGAAGGTGAGTCAGTTGCCTGTTTCATCCAAAAAAGTAAGGCTATTGAATAGGCAGAACTGCCCATTACGCTAACCACTTGGCCTTGAAATAATAATAAGAAATTTCTATTGAGAAGTCTTTTTTCTTTCATTTTCTAGGATTCATTTAAGTTAATGTATCGCTACATATAGTGATCATTCAGAAATACAAATCGGTGGTTTTAAGTAATTTCGGGTTCTTACAATAAATAATTACTGGGTTTTCTAGACTTGTGTATTTTAGTTTGTATACCTATCTCAGCAGTCATTTTCATAATCGCACTGGAGAGATACCAGTAAGCGAACTCAATATTCACTCAAAGCTAAAACAAGGTTCTATAAAAGTTCAAGCGCGAGAATAATTCAAAACCTACCGCAGGAATTTTACGTTAATATCTGAAACTACTGGAAAGACAACACGACAAGATGCGCCCATCGTGATTAAATTACGCTGTCACCTTAACGACGTTTTTGGTGGTTTTGTTTGATGTAGACACCGTGATTCGCTATGCGCCTGAAGGCGACTTCTTAGGGTGAGCGCAGCTAATAAAAAAATTCTGGCTGCATGCCTCCCGACGATCTTGAACTTAAAAATTAAAACAAACAATGAAAAACCTTTAAGGCTAAGAACTCTCTAAATAGCTAGCATACAAATTCGTGATCAATCATCTACCCCAGATATAGGATTTCCTTCAGTACTTTTAGACAGCTCTAGCTCTACCGACTCAGTCGCTATAAACTGATGGAAACCTCGATCAAGAGCGATAATAGCTACACATATCAAAGCAATGGTCACGCTTCAACGTTTTTTTGTAGGTTTACTCCTGAGCACCAATACCAACAAAACCCACCATGCGTGAAATCAAATCGCCATGAGTTTCTATAAAGTACTGACCGAGCTGAACCACCTCCTTGCCATCAGGCCCAGGTCCACCAAAGGAGACTGTGGCGCGTGTCATTCCGGCTGTAGTGTCACTGCGAATAACTTTGGCTGACCAGCCTGGCGCATTCGCGCTAAACATACCAACGTACTCACTTAATGCATCGATGCCGTTTACCGTCTGTGGCGTACGAGGATCATCGTACTGAACATTAGCGATTACAGCGCTGGTAATTTTTTCGAGTCGTGCGTCAGCGGATTCGAGTTGCCACGCATCGAAGAAAGTAGATATCTGGTCAGACATATTTGCCTCATGAATTGAGTGAGTATCACTCGATGTTAGAATGATATTTTTTTGCTATAAAAAAGTGACTGGCTGTCCAGCCACTCCCGACGGAAATAAAACATTAGACTTAAAAATCACACCCGACGATATAAAAACCGATCATAAGCCGCAAACTCCACTTTTTGACTGTCTTTATTTCTATAAAAAACCACCTTAGCTTTACTATTCGCTTTTAACGA
>CAJQKX010000531.1 GCA_905479025.1 uncultured Paraglaciecola sp. | reverse complement strand
TTTGCTCAGATTTTAATCCAAGTTGTTATTAAACGGCTGAAAGCGCAAACATAAAACAGTCTTTGTATTATTTTTTTATCTGTATTTTATAGACTCACCTTGTTTCTCAAGGCGCTTCAAATTGTTCTCGTTTTTTAACCCTCGAGTAGTGTGTTTTATCGCGATTGGGAAAGGTTTAGGTTCCCCAAAACTCGCCCTGCCTAATAAATGTACTCGCCATTAGACTGACATCCAATAATTGTGAGTGACTACTGAGCTAGCACTGGTGAGTTTGTGTTTATCGCCTATGCTCAAAAGGATGTGAAGTTATCGTATTTATCTGAAATGCGCACTAAAACAAGAACTACAGCCAGCACTGGTGCCCAAATCTTTAATAGCATTAATAAGAAAACTTGATCTGTAACAATAGTTTTAACAGTGCTGAGATAGATAATCTATTGGGTTTATGAAATTGAGATTCATAGCCTAACGGATGGTTTGTGGTCAAACAGGGATAAGGTGAATGCAGGGGATATTATGAGCAAAAAAAAAGTCGCTAACAGGCCTGTAAATAATATAGACAAAGTGTCACCCAAAGTTAGCCGCGTGTCTGAGAATGAGATGTCTGCAAATAAAAATTTTCATATTGTCGGTATAGGAGCGTCAGCGGGGGGATTAAGAGCCTTTGAGGAATTTTTCAAAGGGATACCAGTCAAGGCTGATATTAATATGGCTTTTGTTCTCGTGCAGCATTTGGCACCTGATCACAAGAGTATTCTTGCCGAGCTCATTAGCCGATATACATCTATGCAGGTATTTGAAGTAGAGGACGGCATGAAAGTGCAGGCAAACTGCATTTATATCATTCCCCCCAAATTTGACATGGCCTTTTGCAACGGCACCTTGGAGTTACTGGACCCCATCGCTCCTCATGGGCAACGTTTACCCATTGATTTTTTCTTCCATTCACTCGCTCATGATCAGCAAGAGCGGTCCATTGGCCTTGTGTTTTCGGGCACTGGTAGTGATGGTACTCTGGGGATCCGGGCGATCAAGGGGGTAGGAGGGATGGTCATGGTGCAATCCCCCGAGACTGCAGAATTTGATGGCATGATTAAAAGCGCCATTGCGACAAGGATGGTCGATTATCAGTTGTCTCCTGCTGATATGGGGGTTCAACTTATTGCCTACGTTAAGCATATTTATAATAAAATGCCCCGTCGCTCCATTATTAATGAATCATATAACAACAGCGCCTTAAAAAAGATTTTTGTTCTGCTGCGCAACCATACCAGTCATGACTTTTCTCAATACAAACTAAGTACGATTAACCGTCGTATTGAGCGACGATTAGCGGTTCACCAGATCAAGGATATCAATAATTATGTGCTATTTTTACAACGCACACCCAAGGAAATTGATGCCTTATTTTATGACCTCCTTATCGGTGTGACCCATTTTTTCCGTGACGCACAGGCTTTTATGGATCTCGAAAAGCATGTCATTCCCCAACTCTTTGCTGATGCGTCAGCAGATAATCTAATTCGAGTTTGGTGTGTGGGCTGTTCCACTGGCGAGGAGGCCTATTCTGTTGCTATCCTCTTGCGGGAGCACATGGAGCGAATCAAGAAAGATTATAAGGTGCAGCTTTTCGCTACCGATATTGACAATCGTGCTATTACCACCGCCCGGACGGGGTGTTATCCCGCTAGCGCAGTAAAGGACATATCACCAGAACGTCTGCAGCGCTTCTTCGCGGTTGAAAAGGAAGGCACTACCTATCGCATCACTAAGGTGATCCGCGACATGCTGATCTTCTCAAAACAGGATGTCATCAAAGACCCTCCTTTCTCAAAGCTGGATTTACTCTGTTGTCGAAATCTGTTGATCTATCTGAATATGGAGCTACAGGAGAAGTTGATCTCTCTCTTCCACTTTGCACTTAGGCCCGGTGGCGTTTTAATGCTAGGGACTTCTGAGGGGGTGGGTAAAGCCCATGCAATGTTTGAGGTAATGAACCGTAAGCAAAAACTGTTTCAGCGTAAAGATAATAATTTTGGCATGGCCCAATTGGCCTATCATGATTATGTAAGTATCCCGCACAACAAAAAAAACAACATTGATAAGCAACCCATCCCTAGCTCACACACAGCTCTCCGTGAACTCACCGAAAGAACCTTAATCAACAAGCTTGCACCGGCTAGCGTATTGTTTAAGGCCAACGGCGACATTCTTTATCTTCATGGGAAAAGCGGCGCTTTTCTAGAACTCCTTCCTGGTGAAGTCATAATTAACAATGTCCTGAAAATGGCCAAAGAGGGCCTTCGCTATCAGCTTAAGGAGGCACTGCATATTGCAGTGAATACCAAAGACATCGTGCGATGCTCTAATCTTAAAGTGAAGAACAATGACCATTTTCAGCACTTCAATATGACTCTCTGCCCGGTGATAGTGGATGCGAGCTTATCATTGGATTTGTACCTGTATCTGATGCTTATGGAAGACCAGCCATCAGAACAGGAGGCAATAAACCCAAATAAGACCAAACCCGCTAAATCCAAGACAGTTAACAGCAATGACTCTGAGCAGGTATTGCGCATCAAGGAATTGCAGGGTGAACTGCGCAGTAAAAACGAATACCTGCAAGTCACTGAGGAACAATTAGAGACGGCCAACGAAGAGCTGAAGTCCTCCAATGAAGAAATGCAGTCGATCAACGAGGAATTGCAATCTACTAATGAAGAGTTGGAAACGTCTAATGAAGAGTTGGAAACGTCTAAAGAAGAATTGCAGTCAATTAATGAGGAATTGGGCACGGTTAATAGCGAGTTACAGACTAAAGTGCTCGATCTGTCGATTGCTAACAACGACATGAATAACTTGCTGGCTGGGACCCGTATAGCCACAATATTTGTCGACCAGCGATTGCGGATCCTGCGCTTCACCCCCACTGCCCATATTATTATCAACCTGCTTGCCAGCGATGTTGGCCGCCCAGTAGGACATATTGCCTCTAACCTAATCGGCTATAAAAGTCTCGTCTCTGACATTCAGAACGTGCTGGATACCCTGAATTCCAAAAAAATAGAAGTGCAAACCGTCAATAACGACTGGTACGCCATGAATATGCAGCCTTATCGTACCCTTGACAATATTATTGAGGGAGCTGTGATCAGTTTTATCGACATTACCAAGGTTAAAAAAATACAGCTCGAGTTGCAGGACTCAGAGACCAAGTTACGCTGTTTATTCGACAATGTGCCCTTCGGAGTGGCTTATCATGCCATGATCTATGACAGCCAAGGCAATGCCCTTGATTACCGCTTCCTCGACACGAATGAAAGCTATCAAACACTCACCGGCATCAACCCAAAGGGGAAGACTGCAAGAGAAGCCATTCCAGGGATTGAAAACGCTCCCTTTGACTGGCTAGCCATATTCGACCAGGTAGTCAGCACAGGCAAGAGTGCTCGATTCGAAAAGCGTCTGTGGCCCAGCAATATTTTGTGTGACTGTCTCGTTTTCCGGTATAAGCCAGAACACTTCATGACTGTTTTCATTAATATTACTCAGCGAAAACAAGCCGAAGAAGCACTGGCAAATAGCAAAGCTCAGATACAGCAACTTAGTTCCGCTGCCCCAGTTATAAAGGATTGAATCTTTATCATGAGCGACCTACACAATAAAACGCCTAACACTGAGAAGGATCTGCGTCACAAAGCAGAGGCTATTGTCAGTGAATTAGAAAAGAACAAGACCGGTAATACTCCAAAGTTACAAGAGTTATCTGTAACGGAAATAAAGCAGATAGTACACGAGTTGCGGGTGCACCAGATCCAGCTGGAGATGCAAAATGAACAGCTTCGAACTGCGCAGATAGAGATTGACACATCAAGGTCACGATATTTTGAGCTCTATGATATGTCTCCGGTAGGGTATTGCACATCTAACGAGGCGGGCATCATCGAAGAAGTCAATCTCACCTTAGCCAACTTGCTTGGTATCCCCAGAAGTAAGCTACTCATGACGCCTTTAAGCCGTCTTATCAATAGAGACGACCAAGATAATTATTATTTAAAAACAAAACTGATGAAGGTAAATGGGCAACCTTTTTCCTGCGAGCTAAGAATGCTCACCTCAGAACGTGAGCTTTTATGGGTAAATTTGGTAAGCAGTAGTAGAAAAAAAGCCGACGGCACAGTGGAGTTTTACATCGGGGTAAGCGACATCACCGAACAAAGGATGTTACAACAACAACAACGGATCGCTGCGATTGCTTTTGAGTCACTAGATGGCATGGTCATAACTGATGCTCAGGGCCTGATTTTACAAGTTAATCGGGCTTTTATTAGTATGAGTGGCTACAGTGATAAAGAAATCGTCGGGCAGACTCGGGATATCCTCAACTCGGAGCGACATCCCACCTCTTTTTTTGTTGAAATAAGAAAAAATTTAAAACAGCAAGGGAAATGGTCAGGGGAAATATGGGAGCGCCGTAAAAACGGTGAGGACTATCCAATATGGATGACGATCAACGCAGTGAGAAATAACGAAGCAGATGTTTCTCACTATGTGTACACGCTGAGAGACATTACTGCTAAAAAAGTGGCAGAGGAACAAATTTTAAACCTTGCCTTCTATGATCCGTTGACTAAATTACCTAATCGGCGACTAATGTTTGACCGTCTAAAACATACGCTGTCAAGCCGTGTTCGCCACAAAAGATTAGGGGCAGTCATTATGATTGATTTGGACAATTTTAAAACCCTCAATGATACTTTGGGACACGATGTCGGTGATCAGTTGCTAGTCAGTGTCGCATCACGCTTGGAGTCATGCATAAGAGAGGGGGATACAGTGTCACGCATTGGGGGAGACGAATTTGTAGTGATTATCGAAGACCTAGATGAAACAATTTTGGTCGAGAAGCAAGCTGAGGCGGTGGCTAAAAAGTTTATTACTCACCTCAACGAACCCCATTTTCTGCAGCAGGGTTTAAACACAGATTCACAGAGCATGACCGAATACCACTGTACCTGCAGTATTGGCATATCGCTATTCAATGAGCAGACTATCAGCGTTGACGAACTGATAAAACAGGCTGATACCGCCATGTATGCTGCTAAAGCAGCGGGTCGCAACACCTTGCGTTTTTTTGCTTCTGAGATGCAGGCATTGATGATTATTCGTACAGCAATGGAGCATGATTTGCGTGAAGCAATCAAAAAAGGGCAATTCGTCCTTTATTATCAACCAATAGTCAGCTGTATAAATAAGCTAATAGGCGCAGAAGCCTTAATCCGCTGGCTACACCCTGAACGAGGCATCATTATGCCTGCAGATTTCATTCCCATCGCTGAAGCAAGTGGTATTATTCTACCTATTGGGTCATGGGTACTGAAAGATGCTTGCGATCAGCTAGTAAAATGGTCATGTGTCCCGGAAATGGCAGGACTGACCATAGCTGTGAATGTCAGTGTTATGCAATTTCACCAGATTGACTTTGTTAGCCAGGTATTGACTGAACTTAAACGCAGCGGTGCTAATCCACTGCGTCTTAATCTGGAATTGACGGAAAGTGTGCTGATTTATGACATGAAAGATGTAATCGATAAAATGACAACCTTGAAGGCAAGTGGTGTCAGCTTTTCTCTTGATGACTTTGGTACGGGTTATTCGTCTCTGTCATATTTGAAACGACTCCCTCTGGATCGATTAAAAATAGATAAAAGTTTTATCCTAGAAATTCTCAAGGATAAGGATGATGCGGCGATCGCTAAAATGATTATTGATCTTAGCCAAAATATGGGGTTAGAGGTGAGCGCTGAAGGCATAGAAAGCCGGGCCCAGCGAGATTACCTTGAGGATCTGGGATGTCAAGTGTACCAAGGCTATCTTTTCAGCAGACCGTTGCCACTTGAGAAATTTGAGACCTTCGCTCGACAATCTTAAAAGTGTCATTGGACATCTGATTTATTTTTGAATTTTGATGGCCACGACTGTGGTGGTGAGTCTTTAGCTATAGCCACTAAGCCCGTCTAAGTATTCTTTTGGACATAGAGTATTTGTTTACAATTAATTGTTCAAAATTAGGATGAAGACCATCAGCAAAACGATTGAATGTTATTACCGCGAAGAAGAGTATTGAAGGTGCTTGTTGCATTGGTTCTTTCGAACTTATTAGTCAAGACCCGAGGGTTGGATCGCTTGAATTATGAGATCTACCTCCTTGTTGCGCAAATAAACAAAACACGCTCTTGTCAAAGATAGGTTCGAATATACCAGGTTTGTCCCGTGAGCCACGGTTCATATAGTATTTTATGTTTTGTGATAAGTTTCTAAATCTTTAAAAAACGTTCACTCACTTGAAAATTCACATTTGTGAAGGCTAAATTTTCAAGGCTTGAGCTAAGGTCGCTACTGAAAGTTATATTTTATTATTGAACTGTCTGAATCATAAACTTATTCAATCTGTATCGATGCTACTAATAGTAATTATGAAAATAATAAAACGCCTTCTATGCATAGATATTGACCTTCTGTGCTGCAATCGTTATAACTTTGTTAATATAAGAAAAAAATACCTCATGCTAACTAATTAAGGACAGACTATGTTGTTGAAAACACCATTGGAAATGCTTTATCACTGGGAAGATACTCGCGCTCAAAGCGTATATTTGAAACAGCCTATTGATGGCATCGTCAAAGAGTTTACTTGGCACGAAACTAGCCAACAAGCCCGAAAGGTTGCTGCAAGTTTATTGGCGATGGATTTA
>CAJQKX010000530.1 GCA_905479025.1 uncultured Paraglaciecola sp. | reverse complement strand
TGTTGACGAGCCAGAAATGGATGACATATTCACCGTTGGTACTATCGCTACTATCCTACAGTTGCTTAAGTTACCTGACGGCACAGTTAAGGTCTTAGTTGAAGGTAGTCAGCGTGGTAAAATTGATAAATTTGTCAATACCGAAGATTTTTTTATCGCTAATGTTCAAAGCTCAGTAGATACAGAATTAGCTGAAGCAGATCAAGAAGTGCTCATTCGTTCTGCAATTTCTCAGTTTGAAGGATACGTCAAATTGAATAAAAAAATTCCACCTGAAGTATTAACCTCGTTAAGTGGCATCGAAGATGCTGCGCGCTTGGCTGATACGATGGCTGCGCATATGCCTCTGAAGCTGTCCGAGAAACAAAAAGTGCTTGAGATGTTGGGCATCACAGAACGATTAGAATACCTAATGGCATTGATGGAAAGCGAAATAGACTTACTTCAAGTTGAAAGAAAAATTCGCACACGTGTTAAAAAACAGATGGAAAAAAGTCAGCGAGAATACTATTTGAATGAGCAAATGAAAGCTATTCAAAAAGAATTAGGTGAACTTGATGAAGCACCAGATGAATTTGAATCACTGAAACAAAAAATCACTGATGCCAAGATGCCAGAAGAAGCACAGAAGAAGGCAAACACAGAATTAGCTAAATTAAAAATGATGTCGCCTATGTCGGCAGAAGCAACAGTCGTACGAAGTTATATTGAATGGTTGACAAATGTACCTTGGGTAAAAAGAAGTGTAGTCAAAAAAGATCTTGCTGCTGCTGATAAAATATTAGATTCAGACCATTATGGTTTAGATAAAGTCAAAGAGCGTATTATTGAGTATCTCGCAGTGCAACAACGTGTTAAAAAGCTCAAAGGACCTATTTTATGTTTAGTTGGGCCTCCGGGAGTGGGTAAGACGTCTTTAGGTCAATCTATCGCTCGAGCCACAGGGAGAAAGTATGTACGCATGGCATTAGGTGGAGTTCGAGATGAAGCTGAAATTAGAGGGCATCGCCGAACCTATATTGGTTCTATGCCTGGAAAAATGGTACAAAAAATGGCGAAGGTGGGGGTGAAAAACCCACTCTTTTTGCTAGATGAAATAGATAAAATGTCATCAGATATGCGTGGTGATCCATCTTCAGCATTGTTGGAAGTACTGGATCCTGAACAAAACAATAAATTTAGTGATCATTATCTAGAAGTCGATTACGATTTATCAGATGTTATGTTTGTTGCTACCTCCAATAGTATGGATATTCCCGAAGCTTTACTAGACCGCATGGAAGTAATACGTTTATCTGGATACACCGAAGATGAAAAACTTAATATTGCAATCCAACATCTTGTCGATAAACAAATCACTCGCAACGGTTTAAAGAAAGGCGAGTTGGTTATTGATGAAAGTGCGATTATTGGCATTATACGTTATTTCACACGCGAAGCAGGGGTTAGGAACTTAGAAAGAGAAATTTCTAAGATATGCCGGAAGGCGGTTAAGAATATCTTGCTAGGGAAAAACATAACCAAAGTGCTGGTTAATCAAGATAATCTGAATGAATATCTAGGTGTTCAACGTTTCGATTATGGTAAAGCAGACAAAACCAATCAGATAGGTCAGGTAACGGGATTAGCCTGGACACAAGTTGGTGGCGAATTATTAACCATAGAAACCACATCTGTAGTAGGCAAAGGTAAGACGACCTTCACTGGTTCACTGGGTGACGTGATGCAAGAGTCTATACAAACTGCAATGACAGTAGTACGAAGCAGGGCAGAAAAACTTCGTATTAATAATGATTTCTATGAAAAGCGAGATATACACGTACATGTGCCTGAGGGAGCAACACCTAAAGATGGTCCCAGCGCAGGTATTGCCATGTGTACAGCCTTAGTTTCTACTTTAACGGGAAATCCTGTTAGGTGTGATGTGGCTATGACGGGTGAAATTACCCTTAGGGGTGAAGTGTTACCTATCGGTGGCCTTAAAGAAAAATTACTCGCTGCACACCGAGGTGGAATTAAAACGGTGATTATTCCTAAAGAGAATGAACGCGACTTAGAAGAGATCCCAGACAACGTTAAACTTGATTTAAATATCCACCCAGTAAAGTGGATTGATGAAGTCTTAGAATTAGCTTTGCAAGAGCATCCGAATAAATTTACGCCAGTTACAGTAAAAAAGGTTCAAAAGTAACCATAAATAGGTGGTTTTTTAATTATTTTTTAATTTAATGGCTTCACTATGTAAATAGTTATGGTAGCCTTAACTAGGATTGTCTTTAAGCCTCGTCACAAAAGGGATTGAGACGGTTTTTAAAAAGTTAACAAATTGTAAATATATATCTTGTAGTTAAGTTTTATGCCTGATATAAATGAATGGCTTTGCATATTGCAAGCCGCAAATATTATAACAAATGAAGGGGTTCATATTGTGAATAAGTCAGATCTTATTGATACCATCGCTGCAAGTGCAGACATTTCTAAAGCAGCTGCAGGACGCGCACTAGATGCATTGACTGGCGCTGTAACATCGGCACTAAAAGATGGAGACCAAGTTGCATTAGTTGGTTTCGGAACATTCTCGGTTCGCGATCGTGCCGCTCGTAGTGGTCGTAATCCTCAAACTGGTGAGACTATTCAAATTTCAGCAGCTAAAGTTCCTTCGTTTAAAGCTGGTAAAGCATTAAAAGACGCTTGTAACTAATTACTTAGTTCATTTAACAAAAGGCGATGATTTATCATCGCCTTTTGTTTTTGTGCGGTTTGTATTCTTCATTTTTTAATCTTAAATATATCGCTCACCAGATATTTTTAATTCACTACAAACAATCATTAATAAATGAACACGGTTAGTATATAATATTGCGGAATTGAAACTAAGACAACCTAAATAGGCGTCTTTAGCCCTTATAACAAACAGCTCATTTGGAGTTTGGAATTTAGTATGTTGGAAAGAATTAGAGAAGGAGCACAAGGCCCTTGGGCAATGGGGATCTTAGTATTAGTCATTTTAAGTTTTGTATTTGCAGGTGTAGGGAGTTATATCAATTCATCTTCTCCTGGCGCAGCTGCTAATGTTAATGGTGAAGAAATTGGCATTGATGAACTAGAACGTGCTTATCAAAATGAGCGTTCACGAATGGAATCTCAGTTTGGTGATGCTTTTGCTACATTAGCAAGTGATACTGCATACTTACAAAATTTCCGACAAGGTATATTAGACCGCCTTATTAATGAGAAATTGCTTGACCAAGCAGCAAAAGAGATTGGCTTGAGAGTCAGCGATGATCAAATTAAGTTAGCTATAGTGGGAATGCAAGAATTTCAAGTCGATGGTAAATTTGATAACGACCGTTATCTTGCTCTTTTACGCCAAGCTGGTTTCCAAACTAATAACTTTAGAGATTACATGCGAGTAGATATGGTGCGTAGGCAACTTTCACAGTCATTAATCGGAACCGAATTCGGATTAGTCGGTGAATCAAAAACAGCACACCTCTTGCAACAGCAAACTCGTGACATTCGTTACTTAAACATTCCTGCGGTTAAATTTATTGAACAAGTTAATATCAGTGATGATGAAATTTTAGATTACTATCAAAGTAATATTAGTCAGTTTGATACAGAACAGAAAGTTAGTTTGTCTTATGTTGAACTGGTATTAGAAGATTTATTGCCTTCGATTGAAGTCAATGAAGATGAGCTTACACAGTACTATCAACAAAATCTCATTGATTATCGTACTGATGAAGAACGTAAAACGGCGCATATATTGTTTGAAAGTGCTGAAGAGGACGAAAAGATTGCGACTAAAGCTGAAGATGTTTTGGCCAAAATACAAGCTGGAGAAGAATTTTCTAAACTAGCTAAAACATTTTCAAGCGATACTTTTAGCGCTGAAAATGGTGGTGATTTAGGTTGGTTTGGCAGAGGAATCATGGACCCTGTGTTTGAAGACTCGGCATTTGCATTAACTTACAAAGGTGAAGTGAGTGGTGTTGTTAAAAGTGAATTTGGTTATCACATTATAAAGTTAACTGATATTAAGC
>CAJQKX010000529.1 GCA_905479025.1 uncultured Paraglaciecola sp. | reverse complement strand
TACCTTGCGGTCAAACTCCGGTAATTCGTCTAGAAAAAGCACGCCATTGTGTGCCAAAGAAATTTCACCAGGCCTGGGTATACTGCCTCCACCTACTAAAGCTACCGCAGAACTGGTGTGGTGAGGGTGGCGAAACGCCCGTTGTTTCCAAGTAGCAGGATCAACGGGTTTACCCACAATCGAATGAATCGCCGCTGATGCTAAGGCTTCTGCATCTGTCATGGGTGGGAGAATAGTGATGAGTCGGCTTGCTAACATGGTTTTACCTGTGCCAGGAGGTCCGGTAAATAGTAGGTTGTGACCTCCTGCCGCGGCTATCTCTAGTGCACGTTTTCCAGACGCCTGACCGACAACATCTTGTAAATCATTTTCATAGGTCACTTGTTCGGCCGTGGACTGTACTTGGTGTAAATCAAGTGTGCGTTGCCCTACAATATGGTGAAACACATCTAGTAGTTGATTGGCCGGTATAATGTTGGCGTCTTTAATCAACGATGCTTCGGGCGCATTTTCGATGGGTAAAATTGCTACTCGTTTGGCTTGTTTACAAGCATAGGTAAAAGGTAACGCACCCGTTACTGAGCGTATCTCCCCAGATAAAGCCAATTCCCCCACTAGTTCAATATTCTCTAGTTGCTTAGCGGTTAGTTGGTTACTTGCTGCGATAATGCCGATGGCAATGGCTAGATCAAAACGCCCACCTTCTTTGGGTAAGTCTGCAGGCGCTAAATTAACTGTGATTCGCTTTGCTGGAAATTCAAAGCCAGAATTAATTAATGCACTGCGCACCCTGTCTTTTGCCTCTCTCACTGATGCTTCTGGTAATCCCACTAAGTTAAAACAGGGTAGACCGTTGGATAAGTGCACTTCAACAGTAATAAGAGGGGCGTCAATGCCTACGCTGGCTCTTGAATAAACAACGGCTAATGACATCAAGCAACTCCATTTGCTAATAGGGTGAGTCTTAAGGCTAGCTAATCATCATAAAAATCGCGAGTTATTCATCCTTCACTGGATCGTGAGGATTAAAAACAGGAAGATGCCAGTGCCACTTCATCGCGCATAGACGACAGGCCAAGGTGATACAGAAGCCTATTATCATGCAACTGACGGTACTCAAACCTAATTGAAAACCTAAAATGTAACTCGCGCCACCTAAAATACAAGCGGTAGCATATAGTTCACTTTTTAAAACCATGGGAATTTCTCGGCAAATCACGTCGCGGATTAATCCCCCAAATACACCTGTCATAGTGCCCAATGCAATGGCTATAAGAGGAGATGCGCCATAAGTCATTGCTTTTTGTAAGCCCATCACATTAAAAAACGCTAAACCAATAGCATCGGCAAAAAACAGATAACGCAGTGGGAACGTGTCCTTGCTACGTAACCATATGATGGTGGAAAAGGCTGCGAGGATAATCACATAGAAAAAACTTGGGTCTTGTACCCAAAACACAGGTAAGTCTAAAATCATATCCCGCAGTGTGCCACCACCAATGCCTGTCACTGAAGCGAGTACAACCACACCAAAACCATCCATGTGCTTTTTATAAGCCATCAATGTACCAGCGATAGCAAATACAGCCACCCCCGCTAAATCTACCCAATGTAACCAAGTTTCCATATTCTGCCTAAAGTGCAAGTTCGCTTATTAAAGAACTACAATGTTAATCTTTATTAAGTATATCACTCTCTAAAAAGGCATATAGCAATGCTTGAACAAAATGTCAGCTTCATGCTATTTCAGTATAGAATAATGATAAACAAGCAATGAGAGTTACCATGCGAATGATAAACCATGAAAACGAGAATTGCGTGTGCGTATAGTTTCACTTGCCCTTGCCCACAAAGCTTATGCCCTGTTAATTACCTGTGCTGATAAAAGTGCGGTGCGTGATGCATCAAAATTGGAAGATTAAATGACTCGTTCAGCAAATGATTATCTAAAAAAAATACTGATATCGCCCGTTTATGACGTGGCGGTGAATTCTGATTTACAGAAACTAGATAAGCTTTCAGCTTCTTTAGATAACGAAATTTGGTTAAAGCGAGAAGATCAACAGCCCGTTAAGTCCTTTAAATTACGAGGGGCCTATAACAAAATATGCCAACTTTCTGATGAGCAATTGGCAAAAGGTTTAGTGGCTTCCTCTGCAGGTAATCACGCTCAAGGCGTGGCTTATTCGGCAAAAAAGAAAGGGGTCAAGGCGACTATTGTTATGCCCGCTACAGCACCAGATATTAAGGTCGAAGCGGTGCGTAATTTTGGTGGGGATTTCGTGGATGTGGTTCTGCATGGCACCAACTTTGAACAGGCAAAGGAAGAAGCATTACGCCTGTCTAAAAACTATGGTTACACTATGGTGGCGCCTTTTGATGATGAAGACGTTATCGTTGGCCAAGGCACTATAGCCCGTGAATTACTTGAACAAAATCCGGATTTAGATACATTATTTATCGCCGTTGGCGGCGGAGGTTTGATAGCTGGCATTTCGGTATTTCTCAAACAGCTTAAGCCTGAGTTGAAGATTATCGCTGTGGAGTCTGATGAGTCAGCGTGTTTACAAGCCGCTATGCAGGCAGGGAAACCTGTGCCCCTTGAGCATGTGGGCATTTTCGCTGACGGTGTCGCGGTAAAAATTATTGGTGAGGAACCTTTTCGCTTATGCCAAAAATATGTAGATGAAGTGATGACGGTCAATACAGATGAAATCTGTGCGGCGATAAAGGACATATTTGATGATACTCGCGTGATTGCCGAACCGGCAGGTGCCTTGTCTATCGCGGGTATTCGCAAGTATCTCAGAACTAATCCGATGCAAGGCAAAAAGTTCGGTGGCATTCTATGCGGTGCTAATATCAACTTTCATACATTGCGATATGTTTCTGAACGTTGTGAATTAGGTGAACAAAAAGAAGCCGTTATAGCCGTTAAAATTCCTGAGCATAAAGGCGCATTTAGAGCGTTTTGTGCCCTTTTGGGTGGACGCGCTATTACTGAATTTAATTACCGTTATTCCACAGACCGTGAAGCCCATATTTTTGTTGGGCTCAAGTTACGAGAAGGTCGTCAAGAGTTGGCAAAATTGACGGATTCACTGGGTAGCAATGGCTATAGTAGTTTTGATTTATCCGAAAACGAAATGGCCAAGTTGCATGTGCGTTATATGGTGGGTGGCAGACCCCCTAGTTTGCTCAACGAAAAGTTATTTTCCTTTGAATTTCCAGAGCATCCCGGCGCGTTAATGAAATTTTTGGATACCTTGGGAGAAAGTTGGAACATTACATTGTTCCATTATCGTAATCATGGCGCGGCTGAAGGTTTAGTATTGGCTGGCTTTGATATAATAGATACTGATCGTGGCGAGTTTGATAAACACTTAGCTAAATTAGGATATTTATACCAAGAACAAACAGACAACCCTGCATACAAGTTTTTCTTGTCTGACCTAAACGGTGTCTTTGAGTAATAGGCGATTTTTAAGTAGGCTTACCCTGTTTGTTTTAAACTCATCGTGGACTCTTCATATTGCATACACTTGCACAGCTAAAGTCTGGCCAATTGGCTGGTATTTCTCGATTAACGTTATCAGAAAACCTCACCGTATTTCCAACTGAAATATTATTTTTAGCTGATTCCTTGGAAATTCTTGATTTATCCAATAATCAACTAAAAACATTACCCGATGAGATAAAGCTGCTTAGAAAGCTTAAGATAATTTTTGCATCAAATAATGATTTTGAAACTTTACCTGAGGGTCTTGGTCAGTGTGAAAGTCTAGAAATGGTGGGTTTTAAAGCCAATAAAATCAAATATGTTCCACCCGAGTCATTAC
>CAJQKX010000528.1 GCA_905479025.1 uncultured Paraglaciecola sp. | reverse complement strand
ATTTGGTCGGCAGGCATTGATGGTATTAAAGTGGCAGAAGCTTTAGCTTTAGATATGTTATCCCAAAATAAAATAAAATAAAATAAAATAAAATAGATTAGTGCCACACATTGAAACATTCCAGAAATTTACATAAAGATAGTTACCCGTTAACGCAGCTAGTGCAGAGTTATCCTGCTTTGCAACCACATGTTCTCATTAAGCCTGATGGTAGCAAAACGATAGACTTTGCCAATCCAAATGGTGTGAAAGCTCTTAACGCTGCATTATTATCACACTATTATCAGGTGAAATTTTGGGATATGCCAGCGGGATATCTATGCCCTCCCGTTCCAGGTAGGGCCGATTATGTTCATTACTTAGCCGATCTATTAGCCAAAGATAATCAAGGAGAGGTGCCTAAAGGCAAGACTATTAGAGGTTTAGATATTGGCACAGGTGCAAATGTTATTTATCCGATTATTGCGACTAGATCTTATGGTTGGCAAATGGTGGGAACCGACATTGATGCTGTTTCGATTAAATCGGCTAACGCTATTATTAATTCAAACTCGGTTTTAACTAATGACATTGATGTTAGGCAACAAGATAACCAACGACATATTTTCAGTGGTGTAGTAAAACCAAATGAGTACTTTAATTTTTGTATGTGTAATCCGCCTTTTCATCAATCGGCTGAGCAGGCTAAAGCTGTTTCCCAGCGAAAAATTCAGAATCTAACCAAGAATAAGACAAAACGGGGCAGCCACCTAAGTGCAGAAAAGCAAAGCGCTACACTTAATTTTGCTGGGCAATCAAATGAACTCTGGTGCGAGGGAGGAGAATTACAGTTTATTCAGCGAATGATTGTTGAAAGCCGTGACTATGCAAGCCAAATACGCTGGTTTAGTAGCTTGGTTTCGAAGAAAGACAACCTCATTCAGATATACAAAAGTTTGCGTGAACTGGGTATCACCGATATTAAAACTATCGAGATGGCACAAGGACAAAAAGTCAGTCGTTTTGTGGCGTGGCGTTTTTAAAAGAAGCTTGAGAGGAGTAATGTGAGCGACTTAACCGAAAAACAAAAAATGTTGCAAGGGCTTGAGTACTTTCCCAGTGACAAAACATTACAACAAGACAGAGCTAATGCTAAAAGGCTTTGCCAGCAATTTAATCAGTTTGATATCGATGATAGAAAAGGCAGTCGAAAAATCATTAAATCACTATTTGGTCAGTCTGCAGGTGCTTGGATAGAGCCCAACTTTTATTGTGATTACGGTTACAATATTTCTACAGGCAAAAACTTTTATGCCAATCATGGCTTAGTGATTTTAGACGCCGCACCTGTAATTTTTGGCGCTGACGTCATGCTTGCTCCTGGCGTAATGATTTCTACTTCTACTCATCCCTTAGAACACCTCAAACGCAACAAAGGCATTGAAACCGCCAAACCGATTAATATTGGTGATAGCGTTTGGATTGGCATGGGCGCCAAGATATTAGAAGGTGTAAATATTGGTGATAACGCAGTCATTGCTGCAGGCGCAGTAGTCAATAAAGATGTTCCAGCTAATACTGTAGTGGCGGGTGTGCCCGCTAAAGTGATTAAAATTTTGAATTGAACGGGTAAGTGGATACGAAATAATATTGTATCTTGTTCTTTGTTGCTAGGGGGATGGTAAAACGTTTCTGGTAAATACTACTATTTTATTGAATACAAATATGGAGATTTTTTATGTCGAGTCAAACTAGTTGGACAATGCGTGCATTGGACAAAGTGGAAAGAGTTGGAAATAAGTTACCTGATCCTGCCATTATTTTTTTATTTTGTCTGGTTGTGGTGTGGGTTTTATCAGCCATATTATCAAACTTCACCTTCAGTGCGATAGATCCTAGAACGGCTGAAACTGTGGTAGTAAACAACTTATTAACGGGTGATTCTATGGCAGATTTCTTGTCTAGAATGGTTACTATCTTTACTGGTTTTGCTCCCTTAGGTGTCGTGTTAGTCGCTATGTTAGGTGTGGGAGTCGCTGAGCATTCAGGGTTTATCAGTGCAGGTTTGAAACGTATGCTCGACTCAACCCCCAAGGCATTGTTAACACCTATGGTGGTATTAGTGGCCATTGTTAGTCATACCGCTACCGATGCTGGGTACGTGTTGGTGATTCCACTTGCAGGTGTTATTTTTTATGCGATGGGTAGACATCCTCTAGCGGGTATTGCCGCTGCATTTGCGGGTGTTAGTGGAGGCTTTTGTGCCAATTTCATTCCATCTGCTATCGACCCTCTATTGCAGAGTTTTACGCAGAGTGCGGCGCAAATTATTGATCCTGTCATGCAAATAAACCCGCTTAACAACTGGTTTTTCAATTCTGCATCAACCTTGTTGGTCGTGAGTGTCGGCTGGTATTTAACCGATAAAGTCATTGAGCCACGCTTAAAAGATGTTGAAGTTGATGGTGATCCTGCTGACATTCCGAAGTTCGATGAATTGAATGCAAAACAAAAGAGGGCGTTGAAGGTTGCTTCCTTGACAATGTTGGGAGGACTGATTGCTTTAGTCGCCGTTTTATACCCTGACTCTTCACCGTTTAGGGCAACTACTGGTGAGTTAACATCATTTACTGCACCTATTATGCAATCTATTGTTCCAATTATCTTTTTGCTGTTTTTATTACCGGGTGTTGTATTTGGTTTTATGTCGGGCACTTTTAAGTCAAGCAAAGATATAATCGATACTATGACGAAAGCCATGCAAGGTATGAGTTACTACATCGTTATGGCCTTTTTCTGCTCGTTATTTATTGATGCGTTTGGTAATTCAAACTTAGGTGCATTGTTGGCAATAGAAGGGGCAGAGGTATTAAAAACATTGGCACTACCGAGTATGGTGACAATAGTGGGAATTATTTTTTTAACCGCATTCGTGAATCTGTTTGTGGGTTCCTCATCGGCTAAGTGGGCCTTGTTGGGACCTATCTTTGTGCCTATGCTGATGCAGCTAAACATTTCGCCAGATTTGACTCAAGCGGCATATCGGGTCGGGGATTCATCTTCAAATATTATCACGCCCTTAATGCCGTATTTTCCTTTAGTTGTGGTGTATTGCCAACGTTATGTTAAGTCTACAGGCATTGGCACTTTATTATCGTTAATGTTGCCTTATTCAATTAGTCTTTTGTTACTTTGGTCATTATTTCTTCTCGCTTACTGGGGGCTGGGTATGCCGTTGGGGATCCAATCAAGTTATGTTTATCCTGCAGGATAATCATTATAATTGACGATGTTTTCAAAAGGATTCCCTTCTTTTAGGATTGATTTTTAAGACATATATAGGATCTCTAGAATACTGTATCCCTGCTTAAGTGTTATTGTGTTGACTATTTTTTATGGATGTTTTTGCATGAAAAATCAGCAAGTAACCTAATAATGGCAATTAAAACTTGTTGTTGATTTTAATAGATGTTAAAAAGTCAATATGTTCTAGAAAATAATATGTCTCACTGTGTACTAAAATCGTTACACTGTCTGATTGTTATAGAAATGTCATGTGCTACGGGTCTCATAATGTGCTGACCCAATGCCAATTTCAGTTTATTTTAAAAGAGTCAAATCATGTTACGTGACAGCATCAATAATATTAATATTTCCTCTGAGAAAGTATTAGTGACACCCCAAGAGTTAAAAACAGAGTTACCAGTGAGTGATTCTTCTTTACAAGTTATTCAATCTTCAAGGCAAGTTATTAGTGATATTTTGCATCGCAAAGACCATCGCTTTTTAGTGATATGTGGTCCTTGTTCAATACATGATATTGAAGCAGCAAAAGAATATGCGCTTAAACTCAAAGAGTTACACGAGAGCTGTAAAGACACGCTATATATTGTGATGCGTGTTTATTTTGAAAAACCACGCACCACTGTGGGTTGGAAAGGATTGATCAACGATCCGCACATTAATGATACCTTTGATATTGAGACGGGTTTACGAAAAGCCAGAGAATTATTGATTTGGTTGGCAGAACTTGAATTGCCTGTCGCCACTGAAGCTCTTGATCCAATCAGTCCTCAATATTTGGCGGAATTGTTTAGTTGGTCTGCAATTGGCGCGCGTACATCTGAATCACAAACCCACAGAGAAATGGCCAGTGGTTTGTCTATGCCTGTGGGCTTCAAAAATGGTACCGATGGCAGTTTAGGTATCGCTATTAATGCATTGCAATCAGCTGCATCTGGTCATAGTTTTATGGGGATTAATGGTGAAGGGCAAGTGAGTGTGATTACTACCCAAGGTAATCCCGACGGGCATATTATTTTACGCGGCGGCAAACAACCTAATTATGATTCTGTTTGTGTGGCTGATTGTGAAGCTGAATTAGATAAGGTGAAATTGACTGCAGGCTTAGTGATTGACTGCAGTCACGCGAATTCAAGCAAAGATTTTCGCAGACAGCCTTTGGTGGCTAAAAATGTTGTTAACCAAATTCTTGAAGGGAATGAATCGGTTATCGGTATTATGTTAGAAAGTCACTTGAATCACGGCAATCAAAGCAGCTCGGGTAAAACGCCTGCAGATTTAGAATACGGTGTATCCATAACAGACGGTTGCATTAACTGGCAAACAACAGAAGATTTGATTAACCATATGCGAGATAAGTTGATAACAGTCTTACCTATGCGATTAAATAAGCTAAATGACACCGAAGACTAGGAAACATTATGCCCGTATCACCTAATGAACTGAGTGAGCTGAGACAACAAATCGATGGAATTGATAGCCAGTTAGTTATGTTATTGGCTCAGCGGGCAGAAATAACCGCAAAGGTAGGGAAATATAAAAGTCAGGTTGGTTTGCCTATCTATGTGCCTGTTCGTGAAGCTGAACTGATTGCCAAAAGGCGAGCAGAAGCAGAACGACTAAATGTATCTCCAGTTTTAATTGAAGATTTGTTACGCAGGATAATGCGTGAGTCTTATCACACTCAAAATGTTAAGTATTTATGTTCTAACCCACTGATTCAAAAAATAGTAGTGATAGGTGGGGCTGGAGCATTAGGCAGAATTTTTGTTGATATGTTTAAGCGCAGTGGATATTCAGTCGAATTACTTGAACAAAACGACTGGCCGAATGCCGATACTATCCTAAGCGATGCTGGCTTAGTGTTAGTCGCAGTTCCCATCAAGTTAACCGAAAGTATCATATCCAAACTCACACATTTACCTGTTGACTGTGTGTTAGTTGATATCACTAGTACCAAACAAAAACCACTAGCTGCCATGATGGCCGCGCACAAAGGACCTGTATTGGGGTTGCATCCAATGTTTGGGCCTGATGTCCCTAGCATGGTTAAGCAGGTCATGGTGGTATGCCATGGTCGCGATGCGCAGCAATATGAATGGCTATTGCAGCAAATTCGCATATGGGGAGGTATATTGCAACAAACCACGGCTAAAGAGCACGACGATGCCATGGTATTTATTCAGGTGATGAGGCATTTTTGTAGTTTTGTGTTTGGCTCGCACTTAGCCAGTGAGAATCCTGACCTACAACAATTAATATCACTCAGTTCGCCTATTTACCGTTTGGAATTGGCGATGGTCGGACGATTATTTGCTCAAGACCCTGCACTGTATGCAGATATTATTTTTGATAATAAGGACAGCGTCGCTTTATTAACTGAATTTAGTGTGAAATTTAATCAGGCTTTAACTTTGGTTGAAACAAATAACAAAGGTGAGTTTATAAAGCAGTTTTTAAAAATTGGTTCTTGGTTTGGTGATTACTCCAAGCAATGTTTGGTCGATAGTAGAAAACTTTTACTTAAAGCTGACGATGATCGTTCTTTAAGTGAAGATGGTTAAACTTCATATTTAAGAATTTTTTAATAACTGCTTTTACGCAGCATTAATGATTCTGCACCGGTGGTTGTTAATACGTATTAAACGTTTTCTGTTAAACAAATTTTGTTGATTCACAATTATTATCAACAATTTTATCTATTTTATTGTGTTAAATAGTTTGATGTGTTATGAGTCTGTATGGGCTTGGTAAATTCATCGAATTTACCAAGCCCATTTATTCTACGGAACGTGCTACTTCAACAGCAAGTAGTGGTATACATTGGGTAGATTTGGTCTGGGCTACTTTGAATGAAGAGTTTGAAAACCTTAAACAAGTCTTACAATTAATTGAAGCACTGGCATCTGCAACTTAAGAAGAAAATCAAGCAAATCGTTAGTCATCTGTATTGAACATAATAGTGACTAGCAGTTTATGTGGAATAAGCTTATAAACAAACCTATGCTGCAGAAAACCTCGCCAAAATAGCCACTATATACTCATAAATTGGTAGATCCCTTTTAAGTGCAGCCAACCTATATTGTATGAAAACGGGTGCAGTTTGACTGCCCCGTTTTTGTGAAGTTGATTTTTAACAAAATTGACTATTCGGCTAAAGCACTTACCGCTGCCACCTTTGTTGGATTTATCTCTTCACTTGGGTAACAACCCAATACTTTAAAGTATCGTGTCATGGCCTGTAACTCTTCTAAAGCTTGCTGCATGGGTCCATCTTGTACATTACCTTCTACATCAAGATAAAACATTTCTTCCCAAGGGTTGCCAGTAATAGGTCTGGACTCAAGCTTGGTCATATTAATCTTGTTATCACGCAATACCATAAGTGCTTCTACTAAGGCGCCTGGTTTTTGCACGGTTGACATCACTAAGGTGGTCTTTGCAGGCACTTGTAATGGCACGTTGACAGGCTTAAGAGCAATCACGAAAAAGCGACTGTGATTCTCTTTTTGGTTGGCTAAGTTTGATTTAATCGCATGTAAACCATATAAACTGCCGCCGGCTTCACTGCCCATTGCCGCAATATCATCGCGATTTAATTCGGCCACTTTTAACATGGCAGCAGAAGTGCTATCGCAAGGTTTAACTTTTACATTACCTAGTTCTACAAGGAAATGACTGCACTGAGCAAATACTTGCGGATGTGCGTATAAAGTCTTTATTTTGCTAACGTCGGTATCTTGATTGACCAATAGGGCATGTTTAATGGGGTGGGTGAGTTCACCTATGATTGAAAGGTGAGTATGTTGTAGTTGGTCATATACCTCATTGATACTACCTGAAGAGGTGTTTTCTATAGGTAAAACTGCATAGTCAGCTTCTTTGTTCTCCACCTTCTTAATTATTTCTAAAAAACTTTGGCAGCCTATTTCAAGCAGTTCGCCTGGACGCCTAGAAAAATATTTTTGTGTGGCTAGATAACTATAAGAACCTTTGTCACCCAAAAAAGCGACGCGATTCAGAGGAAGGCTACTCCCTGGGTTAGCTCTTGCAGCTAGCAAAGCTTGTTGATTTAAAACTGAATCTTCAATGATCACATGAAATAATTGAGTGACATAGTGGGCATCTAATCTGTGTTTTTTACCTTCTTTTATCAATCTAATCAATAATTGTTCCTCACGCTTTTGATCACGTACAGGAATTTGATTTTTGATCTTCGTTTCAGCCACTTGATTAGTATATTGCTGCCTTTTGGCTAAAAAAGTCAGTAGTTGGGTGTCTAGTTCAGTGATTTTGACTCTAAGTTTTTCTAGTTCTGATGATGACATGTTGTTCACTTATTGTTTCAAAAAAATCCTCTCTTTAGGGAGGTTTAAATAATTTTTATAATTGAGAATTTATAAAGTCAGTACTTATATGTCAATGATTTGATTAAGTACAATTTTTCTGTTTTTTACAAATATTGAATAACAAAATTAGTGATTCAATATTCATGTAAATAGTCTAACAATCTGCACACTTCATTCACTTCAAAAGGTTTAGGTAAAATAGCTGTCACACCATATTATGTAAACTCTTAAAGTTTCCCCACCCTGTTTTGTTGGAAACCAGCATAAACTGAGTGGAGGCAAAGGACTCGTCATTTTTAATATGTTTTATGACATCTAGGCCTGTTCCGTCTTCAAAGTACATAGGACCAAATCTGCACCGTGTTTAGTAATCGCTTCAATGGCTTGTGTAATGATACCGAAAGCCTCGACTTGGTGAATATCGGCTGCCGCTAAATGATTAATTTTGATTTTACATTATGTATCAGAAGATTCGACTAAGATAATACTAACTTCTAATAACGCGAGACGATACATCGATACTCCTAATTTCTTATTGCTATTAACTATTAACCACCAGCTAGTTTCACATTATGGCCGAGTTGTTCGAGTGTTGCTTTAATTTTATCACGGTTGTCACCTTGAATTTCAATTATGCTATTTTTAATGGCGCCACCTGTTCCACACATTTTTTTTAATTGGCTGCTTAAGTCTTTTAACTCTTTTTCAGGTAAGTCCACACCGGCTATTGTGGTCATCCCTTTTCCTTTTCGGCCCTTAGTTTCAAGGCGAATACGTACGATACCATCTGTTTTTATTGATGGTTTACTTTGTACTTTATTTAGGACCCTGCCTGTTTGTGTAGTGTAAACCAGTTTATTTTCCTTCATTTTTATCTTGTACCATATTGATGCTGAACAGGTAAGCAGCCATATTAATAAAAAAATACGAATTTTTGTAGGTAAAACTATTATTTTATAACATCAAATCAGTGTCAGATACTCTGATAGTTTTTATTATTAAATATTGGTTATTCATGCGTTTAATCAGAGGATTTTCTGAAGATGGGAAAAATGAACCTTATGCTTAAAAAGAAAGTTCGAATTTGTTCAAGTTTAATATTTTGCTTAGCTTATTTATGAGGTAATGAAAGGGTAATTAGTATCGTGATTAATTGACTAAAACCGCATGTATGGATAGTTTTGTATTGGGCATGTTAGTCAACATACTAAAAAATTTACAATCCAGCGTTTTTCCTTAATTTTTATGAATATTTTAGTGGTTTATGATGTTTCGCTTTTTGCTATGACAGGTGCTTGAACCTTATGGCTGTTTGGATACCCTTGAATCTGTGAATATAACCATTGCGATTGAGTTGAACGGTAAATATACCCATTCTGTTTATCCTATTATTGACTTAGTCCATGTTTCGACCAACGCTAGAGTTTATGTGGGATTGATTTATTGTGATGAGAGCGTTACCCCATAATTTTCTGGAACACGATGTATCAGAGCTTGATTCAGAATTGGTCAGTATTGTGCTTTTTGCAGTGTTTCGGCCTGATGAACATATTTTGGTAATTAGGACAAAAGACTCTGGTAACGCTTAAAATAGTGTGGGGCTGAATTTTTAAATGTTATAAAAGTTATGAATGAGGAATTGTTTTTAATAAAAAAGTGGTGTGAACCTGTTGAATACACGAACAAAAGCCTCACGTTAGTGTTGTTTTAAATTTTAATTAAGCTGTGAAGAAAGGCGTGGATAAAGTTGGAAAAAATTAATATTAGGGTTGCCCAACATACTGATGTAACGTCATTGGTAAATTTTAATCAATTAATGGCATGGGAAACTGAGCAAAAAAAATTAGACGAAAACATATTGACTAAAGGTGTATCGGCCTTAATTTTAGATGAAAATAAAGGTTTTTATTTGGTAGCTGAACAAAATGACATAGTGGTTGGTAGTTTAATGGTGACCACCGAATGGAGTGATTGGCGTAATGGTGTTTTTTGGTGGGTGCAAAGTGTTTATATTACACCAGACTTCAGGCGCCAAGGTATTTATGCACAATTGTATGCCCAAGTTAAAACTTTAGCTGAGCAACAACACAATGTATGTGGGTTTAGGTTATACGTAGAAAAAGAAAACCTTATCGCCCAAAAAACCTATGAATCTTTAGGCATGCAACCAACACATTATTTCATGTATGAAGAATAATAAATCTTTGTTGAGAATAATTCTCAATTAGATTAAGATCTGTCTTCAATCTTTGCAATTGTCTGTAGAAAGGTGTAACAACTCTTGAAAAATATCATTTCCTGTATGCTTGTCATAACAACAATGTTGTCGCCATTAGTTGTGGCCGAGCAGGTGAATTTGTATTCAGCGCGCAAAGAAGCCTTGATAAAACCTTTATTGGATAAATTTACCCAGCAAACGGGTATTTCAGTGAATCTAGTTACAGGTAACGCGGACAACCTCATTAC